>NZ_FOEG01000010.1 GCF_900110585.1 Aquisalimonas asiatica
GTGACGGATGGTGCCCACGGCCGTGGAGACCGGTGAGGCGAACGCCTCGAACTCGGCGAACGGCAGCTCCACTCGCCCCACCTTGCGCCCCGCCCACAGGCTCACCATCCCGGTGTCCCGGTAGAAACGGGTGTCGCGCTTGAGAGTGAACCAGCCGCTGTGGACCAGGAGGCGGCAGAGGAGCCAGATGGAGAACAGGGGTAAAAAGAAAATCGCGGACTCTTGCGCGACTTCCCAGAACAGTTCGGTAAAACCAGCTTCCGCGATGAAGAAAATAAAGGTCGCAAAAAGAGGTCCAAACGAGAGAAAACCCGCCACGGCACCAATGGAAGCAATCAGCACCAACGGATCCGCCCGTGAGGCCCACATGCGACAACGGTGGGGCTCGCGCTCCGCCAGATCCTTCTCCAACTTCTCTCCAGCCCCCTCCCGCAGCCGATCCAGCTCGAAGACGTTCGTGGCCGCCGCCATGAACTCCCGGCACTGCGGACCCAGCAACGGCAGCCGCACACCCAGCGCCTTGCGATCAAAGTACCCCATGGACTCGAGATCCTGCCCGGGTGGCAGGTCTGCCGGGCGGCTGCCGGCGAATGCCGTGTCCGCGTAGGTCGTCACCCCGGCTTCGGGTGTGCCGTCCGTGGTCATTGGTGTTGGTGCTCCCCTTATTGTGTTGATTGGTGGACCTGAAGGTCCACCCTACGGCCACCTCGGTTACCACCGTGTTGCAGGCGGCCAACCGTAGGGTGGATCTTCAGATCCACCATCCATGAACACACCCACCTACGCCGGCTTGGCCGTGCGCCAATCCCCCTCACCAACGCCCGATGGGCGCCAGCCCGACGCCAGGGCCTGCTCACGGGTGCGGCCCCAGGGATAAGCCCCGGCCGCCTTGCGGGCGCGCTCGTGCAGGGCGCTGGCGTGGGAGCGCTCCATGTCCAGCCAGTAGCGGTGCGGGCGGCCCGACTTGCGGTCGTGCTCTGCCGTTACCGGGTCCAGGTGACGCGTGCCATCGAACTCCGGGATGTCCGGCAGCGGCCGGCTCACGTCCATGAACTGCTGCATCGCCTCCCAGATCACCTGCGTCTCCCACAGCTCCACCTGCGCGCCCGGATAGCCCACGCTGTAGCCCGTGCCGCGGTGGATGAGCCCCAGCCGGTGACGGATGGTGCCCACGGCCGTGGAGACCGGTGAGGCGAACGCCTCGAACTCCGCGAACGCCAGCTCCACTCGCCCAACCTTGCGCCCCGCCCACAGACTCACCATCCCAGTGTCGCGGTAGAAACGGGTGTCGCGCTTGAGAGTGAACCAGCCGCTGTGGACCAGGAGGCGGCAGAGGAACCAGATGCATGCCAATGGGAGAGCGTAATACCCAATGGCCATAACACTCCCCTCAAGCACCCTCTCGGTGAACCCCCCAAACAACACCAGCGGTATCGGAACAGCAAGAAAGGCGAAGAAGAAAAATCCTGCCACGGCACCAATGGAGGCAATCACAACCAACGGATCCGCTCGCGAGGCCCACATGCGACAACGGTGGGGCTGGCGCTGCGCCCACAACTCTTCCTGCTCATCGCGAGACAGGCGCTGGTAATCGCTCAACTCCATGATGTAGTCCGCTTCCGCCGTGAACTCCCGGCACTGCGGACCCACCAGCGGCAGCCGCACACCCAGCGCCTTGCGATCAAAGTACCCCATGGACTCGAGATCCTGCCCGGGTGGCAGGTCTGCCGGGCGGCTGCCGGTGAATGCGGTGTCGGCGTAGGTCGTCATCCCGGCCTCGGGTGTGCCGTCCGTGGTCATTGGTGTTGGTGCTCCCCTTTTTGTGTCGATTGGTGGACCTGAAGGTCCACCCTACGGTGGTTATGGCGGTACGGCCCGTGGCCGGTGATCGCGGCTTGGGGCTAGAACTCCTGGTTGATCTGTCGCTGTGTCTTGCGGATCGTTAGCTCGTCGGCATAGGCCCAGTCCTCGGTCTCACCGTCGGGGTCGATCGTGGTGTCGCTCGCCTGGGAACCAGCGTGGCTCGGATTGAACGGGAGGGCGCCGTCGCCTTCGCGGCGTAACCGGGCTCGGGCCCGTATCGTGCAAGTACGACTTCCAGTCCAGGACATGGGCCATTCATGAGGATCTGACAACCGGAACCACCACGCCTGACAGAGGTCCCCGGCGTCCTCATCGAGGAGTTGACCGGTAGCAACGACCTCCAGCGGCTGCTGTTCATCTTGCCCCTCCCAGGTAGCGTAGAGCTCCAGGCCGTCAGTCGCCCTTGTCGCTGCGGGGGCACGTATTTCCACGCGCACACGCGAAGGGCTAAAGCGCTCGTCCTCGGCGATGGTAACTTGCGGCCCTGCCAGCAAGGACTCCAGGGCGAGACGGACCTGTCGCGGCTCAAGACCGGCATACTCCTCGGTAAGCCGCCGATCGGGATCAGCACTGAACGGCCCGTAATGGGCCCAGCGCTCCAGCGGCCCCCGGACAAGGTGTCGGGCCACGGCGCCGGCCACGATACCGGTCGCGAGAAACGCCCAGCCCCAGGGCCCCAGCTTGAAAATCGCCGCCAATCCAGCCTGGGGGACACGAGCAATCAGGTTACTGGCCATGAGGCCGGTCAGGGCCGCAGCCTCGACACCATGGGCAACGCCGGCCCCTGTCTCACCCCGCTGCAGGCGGTACCTCATATCCGTCGCGGCCAGAGCGGCGCCGAAGCCTGCGAGGCCGGCGCCAATCACAGCCAGGGTCGGCACTCGGCCAACCATCGGGACGGCCATGGAGCCCCTAACTATTTTGTCCGCGGCAGCGTGCCCCAATACCCTTCCTATTACCGCAGTTGTTCCTTCACGTCCCAGCGTGTAAATGCTCGCCTCGGTAAGGGCGAAGGCGAGCCCAGCCATACCCAACCCCAAATCTCCCAAATGACGAGACGCCCTATCATTGCCCTTCCAGAAAGAACGGACAGCCGAAGTAATATTCACCACCTCAAACACCGCGATAATCGGCGGCAGGCCCGCCTGCGCGGTACGCACGGCTCGGGATGAGGTGAGAGACGGCTCTGCATCCGGCTGGTTGAGCTCGCGGACGGTCTCGGACACGGTGGGCATCACGACCAGGTCGCCCCGTGCGCGGTAGAGGCCGTCCGTCCCCTTGGCGTGGTAGAGCTTGCGCCAGTCCGATATGATCGCGGCGTAGTCGGGGTCCGTTATGGGGACGAGGCCTTTGAGCGTAGAGCTGGCGATGGGGTTGTTGGTCCCGCTGTCCAGTAGAACCATAGTGTCAGCCCCAGGATTCCGCACCTCGGCAGTAGCGGTCGGCCGACTGACCTTCCGTTTCACCGGTTTGAGCTTTTTCATCTGGGAGCCGATCACCGTGTAGCCCTCGGGAATCACGTCACCTTCACGCACCAGACGGGCGCCCTCGAACTCGGGGAACTGCCCCGCCTTGCCGATGCGCGTGAACAGCTCAACGGATACGGTCTGCTGCTGATCGAGCGCGGCCTGCCACTGCCGCTGGACGACATACATGAAATCCATGACCACTTCCCGGCCAAGCCAGGCCACATCACGGCCCACGGAACCGAACACGCCGCCAGACCCGGCGCCGTTCAGCATCAGGGCGAACGCACCCGGCCGGAAGCCGGTCGCCCCGGTGATTTCGTTCAGGTCATCGGTTGCGGGGGGTGTGTCGTCATCGACCGAGACCTGATCCTCGCCTGGGAACAGCATCGGGTACAGCGGGTGCTCCGGATCGGTCAGGCGCGCCTGCCAGGCTGCCAGTGGATCGTCTTCCGGGTCGTCGGGATCGGCATCGTAGCCACTGTCGATCTGCGCTGGATCCGGTCCGGCGCCTGCGATCAGGCCGTTGACCGTGGCCCAGAGCCGCCAGTATTCCTGCGGCGGAAGCGCCGCGTAGTCCTTGATGGCCTGGACGACGTTGACCGGCTGGGCGACGCGTTCATCTGCGGAGCCGCCGTTCGGGCATTTTCCGTCCAGCCATTGAGCCAGCGTGTTACGGGCCTCGCGGATGCGCTCCCTGACCGCCCGCCGCTCGTCGACCTGGAGCAGTGCCTCAATGTAATCGCGGTCCATGTCCCCGGCCACACTCCTTAGCTCGCTGGCCTCGTTCGAGCGATCGGTGTAGCGGGTGCCGCGCCGAGTACTGCGGTCCTCATGCAATGCCTCATTGAAAAACGTCTGATACGCCACCACTGCGCTCTCCGCGTGCTCGTGCTGGTCGATCTCCTCGATGCACGCCTTGAGCGCCTCGGTCTCGTCCTGAATGGTGCCGATGAGCTCCATTGCCACGCCCAGCGGGTCGTGGATGGCCATGATGGCGAACCCGGCGGTGATGTCGTCTTCGGTGAGGCCGGGGAGCTGGGGCGGTTGGTCCGGGTCATCCGACTGATTGAAGTGGCTCTCGGCGGTGCTCGTGGGCACCAGGAACGTCTCGCGCAGGCGGTTGATGTCAGGATCGCCGTCGTAGGCGGCGAGGTCGATGCGCTGGCAGCGCGCCTCGCGCAGGCTGTCGTCCACGGTGACGTTGTAGGGTTCGTACACGTCCAGATCCGGGCAGTAGCGCCGGTCGTCCGGGTCGAAGCCGCCCATGCGCTCGATGGTGGCCCAGCTCCACTGAACGTCCGCGTAAGCCACTTCGACGACGGGCTCGGTACCGTTCATGCGGTACGGCAGGGAGATGTGGTGGAACAGCGCCTCGCAGGTGGCCGGGCGGTCGTCGCGGCCCTGGTGGCGCGCGAGGTTGACGTCGTGAAACACCTCGCCTTCATTGCCCACCTGGATCTCGCGCCACAGGTGGCCGTTGATGAAGACGTACAGCCAGCCGTCGCGCACGGGCGCCAGCAGCTCGCCCTCCGGGTCCGTGAAGCGGACCGGGATCACGGGCATGAGGCCGACGTCAGACTCAGTGTCGGTATCGTCTGCGGGGATGCTGCGCACACTCCCCAGGGGCAGGCGGTACTCGCCGGCAATCACGCCAACACGGCCGCCGTAGCCGCGCTCCTCAAGCGCTTCCTTGATGGCCTGGGGGTAGTCGCCGGCGCTGTCGCGCAGGTTCAGCGCCATGCGGCGGGTGCCTGCCTCGTGCGAGCGGAAGCTCAGCCTGCTCCGGGGCACTGCGCCCGGGATATCCAAAAGCTGCGCGGCGTTCAGTGGTTGCTGGGAGAACGGGGCGCTCATTCCGGGTCCTCCTCGACGATCGCGTTCTCGCGGGCACTCCAGTGAGAGGCACTGTTCCCATCGACGGGAAACTGCACTGGCCCCTCTTCGGGCTCCAGCGCGTCCGCGGCGTCAGCCGTGATCGCTGGCGGCACCGGACCGCCCGGCTGGGACAGGGGCATGGGTGGCGTATTGTGGAAGTTGCTGACCATGTGGTCGCCCTGGCGCACGGCCGGCTGGCCTTCGATGAGCACGTCCGGCGAGAAGGTCACGAACTCCGCCGGCCCCTTGATGGTGCCGGAGGTCACGCCGCCGCAACTTCCGGGCTCATTGGCCGTGCTCTGGGCAAACAACGATCCCGCGTGGCACACGGGGTGCCCGTTCACCAGCACGGTCGTCGCCGTGGCCGTTGCGTCGGCCGAGGTGGCGATGCTCTGAAACAGGTCCGTCTTGCACTTCGGCGGTGTTTTGCACACGTCCGGCGCCGTGAGCGTGCCGCCCGATGCGGCGTGAACGGCGGTGCGTCCGTTGATGAGTACCGTTGCCATTGGGGTCCCTCCCTGGTGGTGTTAGTGATTCGTTTGCTGCGTGGACAGGCAGACCGCCAGGCGCTCCGGCCCGGCGGGGGCGTCCAGCACCAGGCAGTGCCGGACGGGCATGAGATCAAGCTGCAAGCGTGCGTGCGCAAGGGCGAGCGCGACCGGAAGCCCGGCGGCACCGGTCTCGCCCAGGGTGAGCGCGGGCCGGAGTGTCTCCACGGGCGGCTCCAGGTCTGGTTGTGGCGCCTCCAGCTCGCCCCGCCGCATGGCGAGCTGCTGCCGTGCCGGGAGGCGCTGAGGCCACAGGCCGCTGTGGGCGTGATACCACTCCAGCTCGGCCAGCGACTCCTGCGCCCGGGCAAGGAAGACGGCGTCCGGCTTCTCACCCTTCAGGCCGGCGGCGCCCAGCGCCTCACCGGCGGCCGCTCCCAGGCCCTGGAGGTGGTTCCGACCGACCGCCCCGTGGTGCGGCTCGTGCCCGGCGACGGGCTGATGCATGCGGATCCCGGCGACACCGCGAGTGTCTTGCTCGAGCCGCACGCAGGCGGCTGCTTCACCCAGGGCCCAGCCGTCCGGGAACTCGGTTGTCCGGACATGCCCTGCGCGCTGCGCCTCGGTCAGGGATTCCAGGTTGGCCAGGCTGTCGACCCCGGCCACCAGCGCACAGCGGCAACGCCCTTCGGTCAGCGCCCGCCAGAGCGCAGCCAGGGCGGCGGGCGCTTCACGGTGGGTGGTGCACTCCAGCACCACATCCTGCATCCACGGCTCCGCGACCCTGCCCCGTTTGAGCACAGCGTCCTGCGACAGCCGCCGGGCGCAGGCAGCATCGCTGTCGGGGAGCACGAGCAGGACCCGATCGACCGGCGCGTCGGCCCCGACCATCGCTCCCTGGATGGCGGTGAGGAGCATGTTGCCGACGGCGCCGGCATCCACATGCCCGATGGGCGCCTCCGGATGCACCGGCGCCAGGACGGGTGCCGCCAGCTCACGGGTCACCGGGTCGGCCTGCGCCAGTTCGTCCCGTGGACGAACGGCCGGCATGCCGGCAAGCAGTGCACCCAGCAGGGCGCCGGGCCGGTCTCCGGTGGCGCACTCCAGACCGGCACCTGTCACGGCGACGTGGCGGTTCGGGGCGGTCATGCGGGCACCTCCTGATCGCTCTCGGCTGGCGTTGTCTCCGGCGTGTCCGGCACCGGCGGAAGCACAACATAGCCGCGACGCTTGGCGTCGATCTCCCACGGGATGGCACACCGGTACAGCAGGTGAAACAGCATGGCGTCGCTGTCGACGATCAGCGTGTCGCACGCACCGCGCAGGGGCATGCGGTGGGTCTCGTGCAGCCAGGCCACCGGCTGCAGCGGCGGGAGCGTGACCTGCACCGGGTCGCCATGCCCCGGAAACAGGCCCTCCAGGGTGAGCCGCTCCCCGCCGCTGAACGGCTTGTCGAAGCGTTGATCCGGTGGCGCTGCGTTGTGAACCGTGGGCAACGTGTTCGAGCCGTAGGGGCAGCCACCGGCCTCCAGCCGCGCTTCTGAGACATGACCGGCCTCGCGGCGGCGCGGCTCCCAGTGCGGTGCCAGAGGGCCCAGGCCGATTGGGGCCATCCGCTGCCGTGGTGCACTCATGAGCCGGTCCGGCCGCTCGATATGCGGCAGGCGGGTGTCGTGGAGCCGCCACTGTCCCGAGTTGAACCCGCGGCCCACGGGGTTGCGGCGCTCCTCGCTGCCGGTGCGCGGATCGCGCCCACCAAAGGCCATTTCGTAGCACAGCGGCACCGGCTTCATAGTCTCCAGTGGTGTGCGGTAGTAGCCGAGCGCACCCCGCTCCCAGCGCGACGGCCCCACGGCGATCAGGTGCTTCTCGCGGGCGTCGGTGGCGTCACGATCGAGCCGCACCCGGACGTGGACGCCCGCGGCTTCGGGCTGGCCGGGATAAGCCGTGCCGAACAGGTAGAACTCGCCGCCCGCCTTGTGGGGCACCGACTCCCACGCGGCTTCGAGACTGCTCTCCGCGGGCTTGCCGCGGTACTGGTCACCTTCGACCACCTCCGGCTGCTCGTCATGGAGCGTGACCTCGCCAGTGAGACTGAACCGGTACGTGGCCTTGACCGTCAGCGTCCACTGCGGCGCGCCGTTCAGGGCCCAGCCCGGCGCCAGGCTTGCCGCGTACGGGGATTCATTGGCCAACTGCAGCATCAGCCACCTCCTCCTCTTGCGACTCCGGCAACACCGGCCCCGGCTCACCCCGCCGGTGGAACCAGCCACCGGTGACGTACGGGCCGGGCTCCTGCAGAGCCGCCAGATCCATCAGGGCGTCGCCGGCACGGCCGGCCCAGCGCGTTGCCAGCGTCGCCACCCGCTCGGGATTACCGGGACCACCGAGAATGCGCCGTTCGGCCACGTCCCAGCCCGGCGCGTTGGCGTCCCACCACTGCCTGGCGACCCCGGCGTCGGGGACAGGGCCGCCGGCCGCAGCCCGGTCAGGGGCATTAACCACCTGCAACCGGTCGCGGTGCGGCAGGGCCTGGCCGGTCAGCCAGCGCCATGCCGCCGCGGCAGGCTCCGACGCACGGGCATCCCGGAGCGCCTGCAGGATCTGCTCCGCGGCGTCCCGCCGCCCGCTCAGAGCGAGCAGCCAGAGGCCGGTCTCCGGGGCTTCATCCGCCGCACGCCAGACGGCGTCCGAGAGGTGGTCCGGGCAAAGGAGCGCATTCAGGCGCAGCGCGTCAGTCGTTTCCTCAAGGGGAATGTCTCCGTCGAGCAGTGATAGCAGGGCATCCGCGGCCTCGGGGTCGTCACGGAGCAGGCCGGCCCGGAGGGCAGGCAGTGTGGCCGGCTCGGTGAGGTCGCTTCGGTACCAGGGCCGGAATCGCTCCACTGGCCAGTCGCGCCGAAGGGAGGCACAGCGCAGGGCGGCGGCCTGCTGCTCCGGCGATTCCAGGGCCTCGTTCAGGAGGGCATCAGGAACATGGGCGGCGGCAACCTCGAACGCCTCCAGCAACGAAGCACGCGCCTCCGGATATCGCTCGTAGCCACGCATGACGCAGGACCAGCCGTCTGGCGGTGTCGTCAACGCGACCGCCTGTACGAGGCCCTGACACTGATCACCCTCTGCCTCTTCCAGTGCCGGGGCCAGTCGCTCCATGGCCCCCTGCGGGTCGTTGCGCAAGGCGGGGGACGCGGCGGCGAAGGCCTCTGCGGGATCGTCGGGGAGGTCGTCCGGCAGCGACTCCGCCGCCTGCGTGCAGGCATGGAGATGGCCGATCAGGCGCTGATCCAGCCGCGCGCACTGCACACCCGGCACGAAATCACGCGTGCTCACGGACACACGCTGCCGGTACAGCCGGATCAGCGCACTCTGGTGAGCTGCAAGGAGGCGGACCGCCATGACGGCAGCCTCAGTTGATCTCGACGACGCTGGCCTGCAGAGCCAGGGCCTGGTCGGCCCGGTGCTCCACATTGCGGCCGTGGATCAGCAACCGGCCATCGGGCTGCAGTTCGATGCGCGCCTCCCCGGCCTGCAGCACGACGCCCTCGGCCGCCTGAACCAGCAGCCGGCCATCCGGCAGGCGCCGGGCACCCTCCGCGGTGCGGGTCAGCGACACCGTGACGACTGCACCACCACGGACCGGACAGGCGACCACGCGGTCACCATCCTGCAGCGCGCCAACGTCGGGCACACGATCAATGACGGGCAGACGCTCCGTGGGGTCATCTTCAGCGACGACGAAGACCGACACATCGTCCATGGCATGAACACGGGCGACGAAGGCAGTCGTCGCGTGATCGGCGGTCTGGCGGGCACGAGCTTGAGCAAAAGCGGGCATGGCAACCCCTCCCTGGTCGCGAACCGAACAAATCCCTGTCGGTTGATCCGAATTGGTGTATCGCCGACGCGCGGACGATATAGACACAAGCATGCCGCGCCAGCGTCGCAAGGGCAAGCCCATGGCCGGAAACGAAAGAAGCCCCGCACCGGTAACCGGCACGGGGCTTCGGGGAAAGGCGTTGGACGCCGGACGGCTTACATCATGCCGCCCATGCCTCCCATGCCGCCCATTCCGCCCATGCCACCCATGTCGTCGCCACCCTTATCTTCTTCAGGGTGCTCGGCGATCATGCACTCGGTGGTGATCATCAGCGATGCGACCGAAGCGGCGTTCTGCAGGGCAGTCCGGGTGACCTTGGTCGGGTCCAGGATGCCGTACTCGATCATATCGCCGTACTCGTCGGTCTGGGCGTTGTAGCCGAAGTTGCCGTCGCCTTCGAGAATCTTGTTCAGGACCACGGCGCCGTCGATGCCGGCGTTACCGACGATCTGGCGCAGCGGCTCCTCGATGGCGCGACGGACGATGGCCACACCGGTGTCCTGATCGGCGTTCTCGCCCTTCAGGCTTTCCAGCGCTTTCAGCGTGCGCACCAGGGCCACACCACCGCCGGGGACGATGCCTTCTTCCACCGCGGCGCGGGTGGCGTGCAGGGCGTCCTCGACGCGGGCCTTCTTCTCCTTCATCTCCATCTCGGAGGCGGCACCGACCTTGATCACGGCCACACCGCCGGCGAGCTTGGCCACGCGCTCCTGCAGCTTCTCGCGGTCGTAGTCCGAGGAGGCGTCCTCGATCTGCGCCCGGATCTGCTCCACGCGGGACTTGATCTCGTCATTGCGGCCGGAGCCGTCGACGATGGTGGTGTCTTCCTTGGTGACGTTGATCTTCTTGGCGGAGCCGAGATCGTCCAGGGTGGCCTTCTCGAGGCTCAGACCCACTTCTTCGGAGATCACGGTGCCGCCGGTGAGGACGGCGATGTCCTGCAGCATGGCCTTGCGACGGTCACCGAAGCCGGGCGCCTTGACGGCGGCGACCTTGACGATGCCGCGCATGCTGTTGACCACCAGGGTGGCCAGCGCTTCGCCTTCGATGTCCTCGGCCACGATCAGCAGCGGACGGCTGGACTTGGCGACGTTCTCCAGCACCGGCAGCAGTTCGCGGATGTTGGAGATCTTCTTGTCGCACAGCAGGATGTAGGCATCATCCAGCTCGGCGCTCATGCTCTGCTGGTTGTTGATGAAGTACGGGGAGAGGTAGCCGCGGTCGAACTGCATGCCTTCGACGACATCCAGCTCGTTCTCCAGGCCGGAGCCCTCTTCCACGGTAATGACGCCTTCCTTGCCAACCTTCTCCATCGCCTCAGCGATGATGTCACCGACGTTGTTGTCGGAGTTGGCGGAAATGGTGCCCACCTGGGCGATGGCCTTGCGGTCTTCACAGGGCTTGGACAGGTTGCGCAGCTCGCCGGTGGCGGCGGTCACGGCCTTGTCCACGCCGCGCTTGAGATCCATGGGGTTCATGCCGGCGGCAACGGCCTTCATGCCTTCCCGCAGGATGGCCTGGGCCAGCACGGTGGCGGTGGTGGTGCCGTCACCGGCGACGTCGGAGGTCTGGGAGGCGACTTCCTTGACCATCTGGGCGCCCATGTTCTCGAACTTGTCCTTGAGCTCGATTTCCTTGGCGACGGACACGCCGTCCTTGGTCACCGTGGGGGAGCCGAAGCTCTTGTCGAGCACCACGTTGCGACCGCGCGGGCCGAGGGTCACCTTGACGGCGTTGGCCAGCGTGTTCACGCCGGACATCATCCGCTGCCGTGCGTCATCACCGAAACGTACGTCTTTAGCTGCCATGATTCGTTATTCCTCTTGCGATTCGATAGTCGGTAAAGCAGGTGCCGGGAGGCGATCAGCCTTCAATGACGGCCATGACGTCTTCTTCACGCATGACCAGCACGTCTTCGCCTTCGACCTTCACCTCGGTGCCGGCAAACTTGCCGAACAGAACCTTGTCGCCGACCTTCACGTCCAGCGGGCGGACTTCACCGTTCTCCTGGACCTTGCCCTTGCCGACGGCCACGATCTCGCCCTTGATGGGCTTCTCGGCGGCGCTGTCGGGGATCACGATGCCACCCGGCGTGGTGCGCTCTTCTTCCATACGCTTGATGATCACGCGATCATGCAAAGGACGGATATTCATCGGATAGTTCTCCTAATGCGTTGACGGGCACGGGGCCCGATTGCCTTACCAAAGTGTTGTTAGCACTCGCTGCCTGTGAGTGCTAATGATAATTCCGGTTCGCAATCAGTCAAGAGCCGCGGTATCTCGGCGCCGACGCCCGTGATGTGGGGGCGGTACTGGTACAATTCAAAGGCCCTGTTTCAAGACCGTGGAGACAAGATCATGGACAGCGAGCATCTGATGGCTTTCTGCACCTGCCCGAACCCGGAGGTGGCGGGCGAAATCGCCGAAACACTGGTGGGCGACGGCCACGTGGCCTGCGCCAACATCGTGCCGGGCCTGACATCGGTGTACGCGTGGAAGGGCGAAGTGCATCGCGACCCGGAGACGCTGCTGATCATGAAGACCACCCGCGTGGCCTGGCGGCGCCTGGAAGAGACCATTCTCCGCTTGCACCCGGACGAACTTCCCGAGATCATCGCGGTCCCTGTGACGCGGGGGCTGAACGATTACCTGGCGTGGGTGACCTACCAGACCGATGGCCGCCAGCAGCCCCCGGCAGAGTGAATACCAACAACCCCGACGTGCGCGCATGGATCCCTGGCCGGAATCGATGAAACGGACACTGCTCACCTGGCTGCTCTTCATCCTCACCGTCGCCCCGGTCGCGGGGCACGCGGGGCTGAGCAGCCTGTTCGGCGGCAGCGACGAGCTCCTGCCGCCCGAGCAGGCGTTTCCCTTCTCCGCGGAGCTGGTGGCCGAAGACGTCATCGTGGCGCGCTGGGACACGGTGGAGGATTACTACCTCTACAAGGACCGTTTCGATTTCGAAGTGGCGGGCGACGACAACGCCATCGCCGGATTCGAGCTCCCCGAGGGTGACGTCATCGATGACCCCAACTTCGGGCGCATGGAGGTCTACCACGAGCCGGTGGAGGTCTACATCCAGCTCGAGCGCCCGGCCGGTGAGTCGCTCACGTTCACCGCCCATTACCAGGGCTGCAATGCAACCACGGGCGTGTGCTACCCGCCCCTGACCAGCGACTTCTCCCTGGCCGGCGGCGTCAGTGACGCCGGGTTCGGCGCAGGTGCCGGTGGTGGCGGCCCGCCCGCGGGCGGTGGCGACCCGCTCACGCAACTCCTGGCCGGGGGCAACCTGCTCCTGATCCTCGGCGGCTTCTTCGCCGCTGGTCTATTGCTGGCGTTCACCGCCTGCATGTATCCGCTCATCCCCATCCTCTCCGGCATCATCGCCGGCGAGGGCGAACGACGCACCGGTGCCCGCGGCTTCTGGCTCTCGTTCGTGTTCATCCAGGCCACGGCCGTTACCTACGCCATCGCCGGGGCGGTCGCCGGGATGACGGGTGCCGCCATCCAGGCGGACCTGCAGAGCCCCTGGGTACTGGGAAGCTTTGCGGCGCTGTTCGTGCTGCTGGCGCTGGCCATGTTCGGCCTCTACGACATCCGCGTACCGGCCGCGCTCCAGACCCGTCTGGACGCACTCTCGCGCCGCCAGCGCGGCGGCAGTTTCATCGGCGCCGGTATCATGGGCGTGCTGTCGTCACTCATCGTCGGCGCCTGCTCCGGGCCAGCTCTCATCGCGGCGCTGGTCTTCATCAGCAATACCGGCGACGCCCTGATCGGCGGCCTGGCCCTGTTCGCCATGGGTAACGGCATGGGTGTCCCACTGCTGCTGGTCGGGACGGCCCTGGGCAAATGGCTCCCCCGCTCCGGCGCCTGGATGGTGCGGGTGAAGCAGTTGTTCGGCGTGATCTTCCTGGCGGTGGCCCTGTGGATGATCGACCGCTTCATCCCCGGCCCGGTCACGCTGGGCCTGTGGGGTGTCCTGCTGGTGGGCGTGGCCATCTGGCTGGGGGCCCTGGATCGCGCCACCGGCGTGCCCGGCCTGCTCCACCGCGGGCGCCAGTTCGTGGGTGTGCTGCTCATTATCTGGAGTGTGGCACTGCTGCTCGGCGCCGCCTCTGGGGGCTCGCGCTTCTGGCAGCCACTGGAGCCGCTCACCCAGGGTGCGCCGCCCGCGGGGGAGACCGCCGCAGGCCAGTTCCGCGACGTGGACACCCTGGACGAGCTGGAGTCGGCCATCGCCGAGGCGGCCGACCGCGGCCAGGGCACCGTGGTGGACTTCTATGCTGACTGGTGCGTGTATTGCGTGCAGCTGGAGGAGCGTACGTTCCCGGCGCCGGAGGTCGTGGCGGCCCTGGAGGACAAGCAGCTCCTGCGGGTGGATGTCACTGCCATGAACAACGACCACCGGGAACTGCTCCAGGCCCTGGACGTGTTTCTCCCGCCGGCCGTGATGTTCTATGGTGCCGACGGCGAGGAACGGCGCGAACAGCGCATCGTCGGCTTCGTGCCACCGGAGGAATTCGTGCAACGCCTGGAGGCCGCCTACGGTGGCGCCACCAGCGATACAGGAACCTGAAGACATGTCGGAACACCCCCGGAAACAACGCCGCCGGCTCGCACCCGTTCTGGCGGTCATTGTCGGCCTGGGCGCCGCCCTGGGCGGCCTGGCCGCCTGGCAGACGTGGTTTCAGCCGGAGTTGCGGCCCGGCTTCTCGCTCCCGGATCTCCAGGATGACGAACAGCGCAGCATCAGCGAATGGGATGGCGACCTGATCGTGCTCAACTTCTGGGCAACCTGGTGCCCGCCGTGCGTCAAGGAGATCCCGGTTTTCACCGCACTGCAGGACGAGTACGGCGAGCAGGGCGTGCAGTTCATCGGCGTCGCCATCGACAACCGCGACGACGCCCTTTCCTTCTACGACGAGCTGGACATGAACTATCCGAGCTTCTACGGCGTGCAGGAGGCCATGGACATCAATGAAGCCTACGGCAACGAGATGGGCACGCTCCCCTATACTGTGCTGATCGACCGCAACGGCGCCATCGTGCACCGCTTCAACCGGGAAGTGGACAGGGACGACATCGAGCCCGTGATCCAGGAACACCTGTAGCGTCACCCTGTCCTACACTAACCAGAACAGCCACGGAAATACGGCAAAATGCGGCGAACGTCGCAAAAATGGCGTGATCACGTGGACAAGCATCCGCCATTGGTACACAATCGCGGCCACGACTTGAGAACGTGGGGACGGTAGCGGGTGACAACCCGTGGCGCCGAAACCCTGGCGGCACGACACTCGGGGGAGTCAATGGCGAGCATTCTGGTGCTCAACGGGCCCAATCTCAACCTGCTTGGCCGGCGCGAACCCGGTGTCTACGGCACCGACACTCTGGATACGATCAACGACCGCCTGCAGCGTCAGGCCGCCGCGGCGGGCGTGACCGTGGAATCATTCCAGAGCAACCATGAAGGGGCTCTGGTTGATCGCATCCACGCCGCGGGGGACGCGGGAACCGATTTCATCCTGATCAACCCCGCAGCCTACACGCACACCAGCGTGGCCCTGCGTGATGCCCTGCTCGGCGTGGCCATTCCCTTCGTTGAAGTCCATCTGTCAAACGTCCACGCCCGCGAACCGTTCCGGCAGCACTCCCACCTGTCGGACGTGGCCGCTGGCGTGATCACTGGCCTCGGGGCCCTGGGCTACGAGCTCGCCCTGCAGGCCGCGATCCGGCACATCAATCAAAACGCAGGATAAGCAAATGGATATCCGCAAGATCAAACGGCTAATCGAGCTGCTGGAAGAATCCGGCATCAACGAGATCGAGATCAAGGAAGGGGAAGAGTCCGTGCGCATCAGCCGCGGCGGCGCGGAATCGATGCCACAGATGATGCCCCAGGCCGCCCCGCAGCAGGTGCCGGCTGCCGCCCCTGCACCCCAGGCACCGGCCGCCCCGGCCGCCGACGCCGGCGAGAGTGCCGGTGACAGCGACGTTCCGGACGGCCACTCGGTGCGCTCGCCCATGGTGGGCACCTTCTACCGGGCGCCGGCCCCTGGCGCCAAGCCGTTCGTCGAAGTGGGCCAGCAGGTGAAGGTGGGTGATACCCTCTGCATCATCGAGGCCATGAAGATGCTCAACCAGATCGAGGCGGACAAAGCGGGCACCGTGGCCGCCATCGTGCTGGAAGACGGGCAGCCGGTGGAATACGACCAGCCGCTGTTCATTATCCAGTAACGCAGACCCGGGGATCACTTGCTCATGCTGGAAAAAGTCCTTATTGCCAATCGCGGCGAGATCGCCCTGCGCATCCTGCGCGCCTGCCGCGAGCTCGGGATCCGCACGGTGGCGGCGCACTCCAGCGCCGACCGCGATCTCAAGCACGTGCGCCTGGCCGACGAAACCGTCTGCATCGGCCCGCCGTCATCCGCCGAGAGCTACCTCAACATCCCGGCCATCATCAGCGCCGCCGAGGTGACTGCAGCCGACGGCATCCACCCCGGCTACGGTTTTCTCTCCGAGAACCCCGACTTCGCCGAGCGAGTGGAGCACTCGGGTTTCACCTTCATCGGACCCATGGCCGAGACCATCCGGATCATGGGTGACAAGGTCGCGGCCATCAACGCCATGAAGGAAGCGGGCATTCCGTGCGTGCCCGGCTCCGACGGCCCACTGGATGACGACGACGACCGCAACCTGAGCCTGGCGCGCGGCATCGGCTACCCGGTCATCATCAAGGCGGCCGGCGGCGGTGGCGGGCGCGGCATGCGCGTCGTCCACAACGAGTCCGACCTGCTCGGCGCCATCTCCGTGACCCGCAACGAGGCCCGCTCGTCGTTCGGCAACGAAATGGTGTACATGGAGAAGTACCTGGAGAACCCGCGCCATATCGAGATCCAGGTACTGGCGGACAACTACGGCAACGCCATCCACCTGGGCGAGCGGGACTGCTCCATGCAGCGCCGCCATCAGAAGGTCATCGAGGAGAGCCCGGCGCCCGGGCTCACCGAGACTCAGCGCCGGGAGATCGGTGAGCGGTGCGCCCTGGCCTGCCGGGAGATCGGCTACCGCGGCGCCGGCACGTTCGAATTCCTGTACGAAGACGGCAACTTCTACTTCATCGAGATGAACACCCGCATCCAGGTGGAGCACCCTGTGACGGAAATGGTCACGGGCGTCGACCTGGTCCGGGAACAGTTGCGCATCGCCTCCGGCGAGCGGCTCAGCTACAGCCAGGACGACATCGTCGTGCGCGGCCATGCCATCGAGTGCCGGCTGAACGCCGAAGACCCGGTGAAGTTCGTGCCGTCCCCCGGCGAGATCAAGCAGTACCACGCGCCGGGCGGCCCCGGTGTGCGCGTGGACTCGCACATCTACACCGGCTACAAGGTTCCGCCGTACTACGACTCCATGATCGGCAAGCTGATCACCCACAGCGACACCCGTGACTCGGCGCTGGCGCGCATGCGCACTGCGCTGGCGGAGGTGATCATCGGCGGCATCAAGACCAACGTCGCGCTGCATCAGGATCTGCTGCTGGACCCGAACTTCCAGGCCGGCGGCACCAACATCCATTACCTGGAAAAACGGCTCGCCGAAGGCTGACGCCCGCACACGACACTTGCACGGCGCCCCGTCGGCGCCGTCTAATGCCGTGGCATCGGATACCTTGGGGCGTCCGCCTTTCAGATCATTTTCACCGGAGGAAGCAATGCTCCGACGCATGATGCTGGCCGTCATCGTGGCCGGCGCGGCCACCACCGCCGCGCACGCCCAGGAACTGGAACTCGCCTTGAGTGACGAGATGGCGGAACTGATCCTGGCCGACCGCAGCTCCCAGGGCGCGAACCAGAGCGTGCGCTATGGCGGGGGGCTGCTCTACAACGAGGACACCGATCTGCTCGGCAGCCTCTTCCTGACCGTCAACAACGAGGTGGAAGGGCGCTGGCAGCCGGTGACCTTCGGCGTTGGCGCCAAGCTCTATGGCGCCGACCTGGACGCCTCGGGCGAGAGCCTGGCGGCGCTGGCCGTCGGCGGCAACGTGGGCGTCGGAATCCCGGCCAATATTCCGCTGGCGATCGTGCTGCAGGGCTACGTCTCACCCAACATCACCACCGGCGGCGACGCCGATCGGGTCACCGAAGGGCAGATCCGCCTGGAAGCGGAACTGGTCAGCGGCGCCCACGCCTTCGTGGGCTACCGGCAGATCAAGTTCCACATGGACGAGTACCGCGACGAACGCGTCGACGACGGCCTGCACGCCGGCCTGCGCCTGCGCTTCTAGCCCAGCAACAGACGCAGCGCCACCACCGCCAGCAGCAGCGCGAACAGCCGCTTGAGCAGCCCGCCGGGGAGCCGGTGGGCCAGGCGGGCGCCGTAAGGCGCCGTGAGCACACTGGCGACGGCCATGCCCGCCACTGCCGGCCAGTAGACATACCCGGTGGCCAGCGCCGGCAGGTCCGGACGCCCCCATCCCGTCAGCATGAACCCGGCCGCCCCCGCCAGGGCAATGGGCAACCCGCAGGCGGCCGACGTGCCCACGGCCTGCCGCATGGCGACACCGCACCAGGACAGGAACGGCACGGTCAGCGTGCCGCCACCGATCCCCACCAGGGCCGAGAGGTTGCCGATGACACCGCCGGCCGCCGTCATGCCGATGGCCCCCGGCTCGCGTCCGCTGGCGGGCGGGTTCAGATCGAGCCCCATCTTCACCGCCACCAGCACCAGGAAGACCGCGAACACGTTCTGCAGCGCGGCGGTCGACAGGTTATCCGCCAGCCACGCCCCCAGCAGCGCCCCCACGACAATCCCCGCAACCAGCCGGCCGAACACCGGCCACAGCACGCCGCCCAGACCGTGGTGCGCCCGCACCGAGGAGAGCGACGTCAGCACGATCACCGCCAGCGAACTGCCCACGGCCATGTGCATGATCACGGCGTCCGACACCCCCTGGGCGGCGAAAACGACCAGCAGCACCGGCACCATCACCACGCCGCCACCGAGCCCGAACAGCCCGCCGATCAGCCCGGCCACGGCGCCCGCGACGAGGAAAACGAGAAGAGTCGTCAGCATGTACAGCCCCTGCTCAGGCCTGGAAAGACACGGTCAGCCCCCCTCCGGAGAGACGGGCGGGCACAGGGTACCGGTTTCGGCCGGGAAATTCGCGACCGACGTCCCGCGGCCTTCTTGATAGACTTGGCGGCCACACCGTCCCGGACGGGCCTCTTTTGTCGAATACAGGGAGCCGCGATACATCATGCGCATGCAACGAGTCTGCATCCTCGGCGGCAGCGGTTTTGTCGGCCGGCACCTCGCCAACCGCCTTCACGACCAGGCGATCCACTCACGGATTCCCACGCGTCGGCGCGAACGCACCAAGCAGATTCTGGTCGTCCCCGGCCTGGAACTGGTGGAAGCGGACATCCACGAGCCGGAAACGCTGCGGGAGCTGTTCGCGGAGTGCGACGCCGTGATCAACCTGGTGGGCATTCTCAACGAGAAGGGCTTCGACGGCAGCGGCTTTCACCACGCCCACGTGGAGCTCACGGACAAGGTCCTGGACGCCTGCCGGGCCACCGGGGTCACCCGCCTGCTGCACATGAGCGCCCTGGGCGCTGACGCCGACAACGGCCCGAGCTTCTACCAGAAGACCAAGGGCGAGGCGGAGCGCCGGGTGCTGGCGGCGGACGACCTCGACGTCACCGTCTTCCGGCCATCGGTGATCTTCGGCCCGGACGACTCCTTCTTCAATCAGTTCGCCACACTGCTGCGCCTGTCCCCCGGCGTCTTCCCTCTGCCGTCGCCACGGGCGCGTTTCAGCCCCGTGTACGTGGGCGACGTGGCCCAGGCGTTCACCGACGCGCTCACCGACCGGGACACGTTCGGCCAGGTGTACGACCTGTGCGGGCCGGACACCTACAGCCTCCAGGAGCTGGTGCGCTACACCGCCGACAAGGCCGGACTGTGCCGGGCCGTGTGGCCCCTCGGCGACCGCCTGTCGCGGCTGCAGGCGCGGGTGCTGCAGCGGGTGCCGGGCAAACCCTACTCCATGGACAATTTCCTCTCCGCGACGGTGGACAACGTCTGCAGCGTGAACAACCTGCCGGAGCTGGGCATCAAGCCCACGGCCATCGACGCCGTCGTGCCCGCCTACCTGGCCAGCAAGACCGAGCGGGCGCGGTACAACCAGTTCCGCCAGGCCGCCGGACGCTGACCCGTGGTTGCGGACTCCTGCACCTCCGGCCTGGAGGTCTACCTGGTCGGTGGCGCCGTGCGGGATGCCCTGCTCGGCCGCCCCGTGAGCGAACGGGACTGGGTCGTGGTGGGCGCCACGCCCGAGGCCATGGAGGCCCGCGGTTTCCGCCCGGTGGGCAAGGATTTCCCCGTGTTCCTGCACCCGGAGACCCACGAGGAGTACGCCCTCGCACGCACCGAGCGCAAGACCGGCCGCGGCTACCATGGCTTCAGCTTTCACGCCGCGCCTGACGTGACCCTGGACGATGACCTGGTGCGCCGGGACCTAACCGTCAACGCCATGGCCCAGCGCCCGGACGGCACGCTGGTGGACCCGTTCAACGGCCATGCGGACCTGGAGGCGCGCCTGCTCCGCCATGTGTCCGACGCGTTCCAGGAGGATCCGGTCCGCATTCTGCGCCTGGCCCGCTTCACCGCGCGGTACACCCCCCTGGGCTTCCGCCCCGCGGACGAGACCATGGCCCTGTGCCAGCGCATGGTGGCTGACGGCGAGGTAGACCACCTCGTCCCGGAGCGTGTCTGGCAGGAACTGGAGAAGACGCTCAGCGAGCCGTGTCCGTCCGCATTCTTCCATGTGCTCCGCCACTGCGGCGCACTGGCACGACTGATCCCGGAACTGGACGCAGCCTTCGGCCTGGAGACCCGCACCGTGGCGGGCCGGCGGGCGAACGCCGCAGAGCACGCCCTGACCGCACTGGATACGGCGGCCGGGCTCGATGAGGCGGATGGGCCGGTCAAGCTGGCACTGGTACTCGGCGCACTCGACCACGAAGACCTCCCCCCCGAGGCGGTGCATACGGCCTGCCGGCGCCTGCGCGCCCCCAACGCCTACCAGGCGCTTGCGCAGAACTACGCGGCGCACCGGCACACGGCCCACGGGGCGGAGACACTGAGCGCCGAGGGGGTGCTGCAGTTACTGCACGCGTGCGACGCATTCCGGCGCCCGGAACGATTCAGCGCGTTCCTGCTGGCGGTATCAGTGGATGCGGCCACCGCTGGCGTCACCGATGACGCACGGGACTATACGCCGGCACGCCGTCTGCGCGCCTGTCTCGACGCGACCCGGGGGATCACCGGCGGGCGCTTTGCAGACGAGGGATTGAAGGGGCCGGCCATTGCCGAAGCGGTGCGGGCGGAGCGGCTACGGGTCATCGCCGCGCTGGAGGCCTAGCTGCCGGCGACGTCGCTGCCTTCCTGCGCCGCATCGGCTCCCTCCCTGTTCTCCAGGCGGTAGAGCGTGATCGCCTCTTTCAGCCCGCGCACGTTGGCCTCGCGCGGCTCCACGCAGGCAAACGCATCGGTCTCCCGAAGAACACCGCGCACCGCCTCGGAGACAACGATGTCGCCGGGGCTGGCCCAGCCGCACAGGCGTGCGGCGAGGTTCACGGTGTTGCCGATGACGGTGTAGTCCAGGTGCTCGCCGGAGCCGATGTTGCCGGCCACCACCGGGCCTTCGTGAATGCCGATACCCAGGGGAATCTCGAACTCGCTGCCCTGGATGGCGGCGTTGGCCTCGATCATGTCCAGTGCGCAGGCGCAGGCATCGTGGGCCATGGCGTCACCGTCGAAGACGGCCATGATGCCGTCCCCCCCGAACTTGTCCACGTAACCGCCGTGGGCGTAGACCGCCTCCACCTGGCTGCCCAGGTGCTGGCTGACGGCGGCAAACAATCGCGCCGGTGGGATCGTCTGTGCCAGCGCGGTGAAGCCACGGATGTCGGAGAAGAGAATGCAGACGTGCTGGGACTGCGGCGGCGGAAAGCCGTCTTCCGGCCCCGCGTTCTGGACGATCTGACGCAGCCGCGGGGAGACGTACCGGGCCAGGTTCGCACGCACCCGCTCCAGCTCCTGGGCGTAATCCGCCTTCTCCAGCAGGTTGACCAGGCGCGCACGCACCACCACGGGCTCCAGCGGCCGGCGCAGGAGGTCGTCGCAACCGGCGGCGAACGCTTTCTGCCATGTGGCGCGATCATTGGCCTCGGCGGTGAGCAGTATCGGCGAGAGGTAATAGCCGGGCTCATCGCGAATCTGGCGGCACAGGGCGATGCCGTCCGCACCGAAACTCTCGGCATCCAGCACGAAGGCGTCAAAGGACTCGCGCCGGGCGAGCGTCAGCGCCTCATCGGGATCCCGGGCCTGATCGACGCCGAAGCCGGACGGCTCCAGGATGTCTCTGGCCGTCGGCCCCGAGTCCCCGTGGTCTCCTTCCAGGACCAGTACCCGCCTTTGGGTTCCCGCTCCCACCATTCTTCGCGCCCTCGGCTGTTCCCTGTCACCGATTGTCGCCATTGAGCGACGATCGTTAAAGCTGTTCCAGTTGATTGTAGAGCGAAAATCCGGAAATACCGGAGAGTTCGCTGGTTGCCGCCGCCAGAACGCGGAATCGCTCGCCCATGGCCCCGGGCAGCATCAGCGTCTTGGCCTGCTGGGCCAGCCGGGCCTGCTCCACGGGATCATCACCCCGCCGGGCCTCCAGCAGCTCCGTCACGCCTGCCCCCATCAGGAAATGCGCCTGGGTGTTGTACCCGAGAATGCGCAGCCCCGCAGTGTGGGCACCTTCGGCCACGGCCGTGAAATCGACGAACGCGGTCACATCCTGCAGCCCGGGAACAGCCAGCGGATCCCAGTGTGCGCGATGCCGGTAATAACACACCAGCGTCCCCTGGTGACGGTCCGCACGATAATACTCGTTTCGGGGGTAGCCGTAATCCACGAGCAGCAGCAGGCCGCGGCCCAGGGTGTCCGCGAGACTCGCCATGAAGGCAGGCAGCTGCAGGCAGAGCTCTGAACAGTAGCCGTCCGGTAACGGTGCCCCCCGTTCCGACTCGATGGCGGCGACTGCCTCCAGCACCGCCGTACGGGCGGGCTGCGCATGCCACTGAAAGCCGCCATCGGCCGTGGTAACAGCCAGCTCCTGGATGGCGTCACCATGGCGCTGGAAGCGCACCACGGGCAGGGCATCCAGCACCTCGTTACCCAGGATCACCCCATCGATGGGCGTCTCCGGCAGGGCGTCCAGCCAGTGCACCCGCTCGAGCAGATGG
The DNA here is from genome assembly GCF_900110585.1 of Aquisalimonas asiatica. Lineage (NCBI taxonomy): Bacteria > Pseudomonadati > Pseudomonadota > Gammaproteobacteria > Chromatiales > Ectothiorhodospiraceae > Aquisalimonas > Aquisalimonas asiatica. The sequence goes on from NZ_FOEG01000010.1 coordinate 22,874, forward strand.
GGCACCACCTCGGCAATACGCTCCTGCTGGCGCTGCCGCAGGCTGGCGCTGCGTTCCAGCAGACAGTACCGCTCCGGGAGCCGGCCCTGGCGGTCCAGCTCTGCGAGGAGGTCGGCCGCAAGCGAGCCCTCTCCAGGGCCCAGCTCGAGGATGGTGTCGCCATCCACGGCCGCAAGGGCTTCGGCGCACTGCCCCGCCAGCGTCCAGGCAAACAGCGGCGAGACCAGGGGCGCGGTGATGAAATCACCGGCGGCGCCGAATTTCTCCTGCCCCGCGCTGTAGTAGCCCAGCCCGGGCTCGTAGAGCACGCTCTCCATCCAGGCATCGAAGGGCAACGGGCCACTATCCCGGATGCGCGCACGGAGCCGTTCAGCCAGCGTCCGGCTGAGCGTCAGCGCATCGGGGTCCGGGGCGGGCCAGTCCGTCGGCAGTCCGGTCTGCGGGTCCATCGGTGCGGGGCTGTCAGTGGGCATCAGGCATTCACTTCATCCAGGGCAACACGGTGCAGCGGCTGATCACTGGCATCGAACGCCGCCCACAGCGCGCCGTAGGTCTGCCCCAGCTCCGGGTGCACCTCGTCTCCGGCGATGTCCGCCAGGGGGCGCAGCACGAACGCATAGCGGGTAATCTCCTTGCGCGGCAACACCAGCCGCCCGGCCCGGATGCACTGATCGCCGTAGGTCAGGGCGTCAAGATCCAGCGTGCGCGCGGCGTAGCGCTCGGGACCACGCACCCGCCCGTTGGCGTCCTCGATCCGGCGCAGGGCGTCCGCCACCGCCTCCGGCGACGCGCTGGTATCCAGCCCAACCACCAGATTCAGGAAATCGTCGCCGTCAAAGCCCACGGCCGCGCTGGCGTAGACCGGCGAGATCACCATCTCGCCGAACGCGTCGCGCAGATCCTGCAGCGCCTGCCGGACATGGCGGGCGGGCTCGATGTTGGAGCCGATACTCACGTACACACGTACCATTGCGTCCATCCTTCAGGCGGCCCCGGGCCATTGTCCGCGCTCGATCACCACGCCGACGGCACGCGCACCGGGCACGGCGCCCGGCTTGGTGACGCGCAGCCGCAACCACGGGATACCGAATTCGTCGCGCAGCATCATGGCCACGTCTTCCGCCAGGGTCTCCACCAGCGCGTGCTCCATGTCGCGCACGTGCTCCGTGAGCTGCCGGGTGACGGCGTCGTAGTCCAGGGCGTCGCCGACATCGTCGGACTCCGCCGCGGTGGCCGTATCCGCGGCCAGCTCCAGATCCAGCACCAGCGTCTGCCGGACGCGCCGCTCCCAGTCCCGCACCCCAATGACGGTGTCGATCCGGAGTTCATTGATGAAGACGATATCCATGCCGCTCCCCCTGGCGTCGCAAGCGGCGATGATAGCGCCCCGGCCGGTGCGCGGGCCAGCCGCGGCGGATCAACGGCCCCAATCCACGCTTGACCCGCCACCGGCAAACCCATTCAATACCGGCCATGATCATCGACGTCGTGCTCATTGTTGCCGCCTATCTGTTCGGGTCCATCTCCGCGGCCATTCTCACCTGCCGCGCCATGGGGCTACCGGATCCGCGCAGCGAAGGCTCCCGCAACCCCGGCGCCACCAACGTGCTGCGGGTGGGTAATCGCCTTGCCGCGGGCATCACGCTGGGGGGAGATTTCATCAAGGGCACCATTCCGGTGGTCATCGGCGTGATCGCCGGAGCGGGGCCGGTAACCCTGGCGTTGATCGGGCTGGCCGCGTTTCTCGGGCACCTGTACCCGGTGTTCTTCCGCTTCGAGGGCGGCAAGGGTGTGGCGACCGGGCTCGGGGTGCTACTGGGCTGGTCCTGGCCGGCGCTGCTGCTCACGATCATCACCTGGCTGGCGGTTGCAGCGCTGTTCCGCTACTCATCGCTGGCGGCGCTGGTGTCGTTCCTGCTGGCGCCCTTCTTCCTCGCCTACTTCGATCAGCCACAGGCGATCATGCTCGGCATGCTTGGGATTACCCTGCTGACCTACTGGCGGCATCGGGGGAATCTGCAGTCACTGCTGAACGGCACCGAGAAGAAGATCGGCGAGAAGGACTGAGCCTCTACCCCGCACCCGGCTCGACCAGCGCCTCCAGCGGCCAGCGCGCGGTCACGTTGAAACCGTTGGTGCCGCGATCACCCCCTGCCAGCCTCAGGTAGCCCGTATAAGCGATCATCGCACCGTTGTCCGTGCACAGGGCCAGACGGGGGTAGTGCACCGTGGCCCCTTCCGCTGCCGCCATGGCATCAAAGCGCGCCCGCAGCGTCTGGTTCGCGCTCACGCCACCGGCCACCACCAGGCGCCCCGTTCCGGACTGGCGCAGCGCGCGCCGGCACTTGATGGCGAGCGTGTCTGCCACCGCGTCCTGGAAGCCGCGGGCGATATCGGCACGGGCCTGAGGGTCGTCCCCGGACGCCATGACCAGGTTGCGGGTAAACGTCTTGAGGCCGCTGAAGCTGAAATCCAGCCCCGGCCGGTCGGTCATCGGCCGCGGAAACCGGTACCGGTCCGGCTCGCCACCGCGGGCGAGCTGCTCGAGCTGCGGGCCTCCCGGATAAGGCAGCCCGAGGAGTTTCGCCGTCTTGTCGAACGCTTCACCGGCGGCATCGTCCAGGGATTCGCCCAACAGGCGATAGCGGCCCACGCCAGCCACCTGGACCAGCATGGTGTGCCCGCCGGAGACCAGCAGGGCGACGAACGGAAAGGCCGGAGGATCATCCTCCAGCAGTGGCGCCAGCAGATGGGCTTCCATGTGGTGCACGCCAATGGCCGGCAACTGCCGCGCCCAGGCCAGACTACGCCCCACGGCGGCCCCCACGAGCAGCGCGCCCACCAGCCCGGGGCCGCGGGTGTAGGCGACACCATCCAGCGCGTCTGCGGTGAGACCGCTGTCGGCGAGCACCTGCTCCACCAGCGGCAGCACCCGGCGCACGTGATCCCGCGACGCCAGCTCCGGCACCACGCCGCCGTACGTGGCGTGCAGATCCACCTGGCTGTGGACCGCGTGCGCGCGCAACCCTGCGCTACCGTCATAGACGGCGACGCCGGTCTCGTCGCAGGACGTCTCGATTCCCAGAACGCGCATCGGTCAAAAGCCCACCCAGCCAGTGCGTGGCGCAGTCTACTACCAGAACCACCACCGCCGCGACAGCGGCTGCAACCCGTGGTTGTCTTCGCCGCGGCACCCGGATAGAATACCGCGCCCACTGTGGAAACGACTGTTCCACTTGGATAAAGCATTCAATGAAGGAAGGTGAGTAGCTGCATGCCGATCGTCAAGGTACGGGAAAACGAGCATTTCGAGGTCGCCCTGCGCCGCTTCAAGCGCTCCTGCGAGAAAGCCGGCATCCTCTCCGAGGTGCGCCGCCGCGAGCACTACGAGAAGCCCACGCAGGTGCGCAAGCGCAAGCAGGCTGCTGCCGTGAAGCGTCATGCCAAGAAGCTTCAGCGCGAGCAGGTGCGCCGCGAGCGCATGTATTAAACGCCCGCCTGGACTGAGAGCATGAGCGATAGCGCCCTGAAGGACCGCATCCAGACTGCGGTGAAAGAGGCCATGCGATCGGGAGACCGATCCCGGCTTGGTGTGTTGCGTCTGATCACCGCTGCCATGAAGCAGCACGAGGTGGACCAGCGCACCGATCTGACCGATGACGACGTGATTGCGCTGCTGAGCAAGATGGTGAAGCAGCGGCACGAGTCCATCGAGCAGTATCGCGCCGCCAGCCGGGACGATCTCGCCGAGAAGGAAGAGTACGAACTCACGGTACTCCAGGAATTCCTGCCCCAGCCACTGACCGATGACGAGGTCGGTGAGCTGATCGACCAGGCCATCGCCGAGTCCGGAGCGGAGTCCATCCGCGACATGGGCAAGGTGATGGGGCTGCTCAAGCCGCGCCTGCAGGGTCGTGCCGACATGGGCAAGGCCAGCGCGCAGCTCAAGGCACGCCTGAACGGTTGACCGCTCCGGCCGCCCGTCGGGCGGCCATGCCACTCGCGCAGCCGACCCTGTTCCTGACCGGTCGCTGCCGCGGGCATTCCACCGTCATCGAAGCCGACAGCAGGAGCGCCCGCAATGGCCGGGATTCCGGATCAGTTCATCGATGACCTCCTCGCTCGAGTGGACATCGTCGAGCTGATCAGCTCGCGCCTGGCCATGAAGAAAGCCGGGGCCAACTACCACGCCCTGTGCCCGTTCCACTCCGAAAAGACCCCGTCGTTCACCGTCAGCCCCACCAAGCAGTTCTACCACTGCTTCGGTTGTGGCGCTCACGGCACCGCCATCCGTTTCCTCATGGAATACGACCGGATGAGCTTCCCCGAAGCGGTGGAAACCCTGGCCCGCCAGGTGGGCATGGAGATGCCCAGGGAGGCGCGCAGCACGCCCAACCCGGAAGCGACACCGTTGTACGACCTGCTGGACCGGGCTGCCCAGGCCTACCGGACCTGGCTGCGCCGCCATGGGGACAAGGACCGCGCCGTGGAGTACCTCCGCCGCCGCGGCCTGAGCGGGGACGTGGCCGCGCGCTATGGCATCGGCTTCGCCCCCCCCGGATGGGACAACCTGCTGCGCGAACTGGGCAATGAGAAGGAGCTCGTGCGCGCCGGGCTGGCCATCCGCAAGGAGGAAACCGGCAGCGTCTACGACCGGTTCCGTGACCGCATCATGTTCCCGATCCGCGACCGCCGCGGTCGCACGGTGGGTTTCGGCGGCCGCGTCCTGGATCAGGGCGAACCCAAGTACCTGAACTCGCCGGAGACGCCGGTTTTCCACAAGGGACGCGAGCTGTACGGGTTGCACGAGTGCCTGCAGGCACAGCGCTACCCGGATCACATGCTGGTGGTCGAAGGCTACATGGACGTGGTGGCACTGGCCCAGCAGGGGCTGCCCAATGCGGTCGCAACCCTTGGCACAGCCACCACCACGGACCAGGTGGAACGGCTGTTCCGCACCACCCGCAACGTGGTGTTCTGCTTTGACGGCGACGAAGCCGGGCGTCAGGCGGCGTGGCGCGCCCTGGAGAACACCCTGCCGGCCATGCGGGACGACCGCCAGGCCCGCTTCCTGTTCCTGCCCGACGGTGAAGACCCGGACTCCCTGGTGCGCCAGCTCGGCGCCGACGGATTCCGCGCCCAGGTCGGTGACGCCCTGTCACTGTCGCAATTTCTGCTCAAGGAGCTGAGCCGGGATGCCGATGTACAGACCGTGGACGGTCGCGCACGGCTGCTGGAGCGCGCCGCAACCACCGTTCGGCGCGTCCCGCCGGGCGTGTTCCGCGACCTGCTCGTGGACGAGGTCGCCCGATACGCCCGCGTCGACCGCGTGCACATGGAGCGCGCCGTCGGCGGTGACGGCACGGCCAGACCGGCCGAGGACGCCCGCCGCCCGGCACGCAGCGCCCAGCCACAGCGGCGCACGTCGGTGCGCGTGGCCGTGGCGCTGTTGCTGCAGTACCCGGAACTCGCCGCCCGGGGCGGTGAACCGGAGCGGTTCCGCGACCTGCAGCAGCCCGGGGCGCCGCTGCTGGGCCAGCTCCTTGAATTACTGCAGGAGCAACCGCATCTTACAGCAGGAGCCGTGCTCGAGCGGTTCCGTGGTCACCCCCACGAGGAGGCGCTGGCAAAGTTGGCCGCCTGGGATCACCTGGTGCCCGAGGACGGAGTCGAAGCGGAATTCAGGGGCGCAATGGCGCGCCTGGACGCATTGCTCGACGAGCAACGCCTGCAATACTTGAATCAGCAGGCGGAAAACGGACGCATGACGGAGGATGAGCAGGCCGAGTGGCTCGACCTTCTGCGGCGACGCAAGGGAACAACACTTGACACGGACTGACAAATAGCCAAACGGCAGCTATAATGGCCGGTTCAGTTTACGAAGGGCCTTACGCCAACCATCCAGGTAGCGAGTGGTATGACCCAGGATCAGCAGTCACAGATTAAACAATTGATCGCCAAAGGCAAAGACCAGGGCTTCCTGACCTATGCCGAAGTGAACGATCACCTCCCCGATGACATCGTCGATCCGGAACAGATCGAAGACATCATCGGCATGATCAACGACATGGGCATTACCGTCCATGAAGTTGCACCCGACTCCGACGAACTGCTGCTGAACGATTCCGCGGTCACGACGGACGACGAAGAGGCTGCCGAAGAGGCTGCAGCCGCGCTCGCCGCGGTGGACGCCGAATTCGGCCGCACCACGGACCCGGTGCGCATGTACATGCGCGAGATGGGCACCGTGGAGCTGCTCACCCGGGAGGGCGAGATCAAACTCGCCAAGCGCATCGAGGAAGGCCTGGATCAGGTGGTCACCGCACTGGCTGCGTACCCCGAGTCGGCCCGTTTCCTGCTCAAGGGTTTCGAGCGCGTGGAGGCCGAGGAACAGCGCCTGAGCGACATCGTTGCCAACTTCCGGGATGGCGACGAGCCGCAGGAAGCCTCCAGCACCGAAACCACGCTGGAAGACACCAACACGGAGGCCGACGACGACGCTGACGACAACAGCGCCGCGGATACCGGCCCCGACCCGGAGGTGGCGCGGGAGCTCTTCACCCGCATCCAGGAGCTCTACGACGAGACCCAGGAGCTGCTCGCCCAGGGGCGCGAGGACAGCGCCAAGCTGCAGCGTCAGCGCGAGGAGATGGCGGAGCTGTTCCTGCGGATCAAGTTCCCGCCCCGCATCCTGGAAGCCATGGTGGATCAGCTCCGCAAGGCGGTGGAGCGCATCCGCCGCCAGGAGCGCGTGGTCATGGAGAACTGCGTGCGCAAGGCCGGCATGCAGCGCAAGGTCTTCCTGAAGTCCTTCCCCGGCCGCGAGACCGACGAGCAGTGGCTCGACGAGGTCAAGGCGCGGGATGACGTGGACGCGGACCGTCTGGTGGAGGTGCAGGATCAGGTGCGCTACGCGCAGGAGCAGATGCGCGAGCTGCAGAACCTCTCCGGCCTGGACGTGGGCGAGATCAAGGAGATCAACCGGCGCATGTCCATCGGCGAGGCCAAGGCCCGCCGCGCCAAGAAAGAAATGGTCGAGGCCAACCTGCGCCTGGTGATCTCCATCGCCAAGAAGTACACCAACCGCGGCCTGCAGTTCCTGGACCTGATCCAGGAAGGCAACATCGGCCTGATGAAGGCGGTGGACAAGTTCGAATACCGGCGCGGTTACAAGTTCTCCACCTACGCCACGTGGTGGATCCGCCAGGCGATCACGCGCTCCATCGCGGACCAGGCGCGCACCATCCGCATCCCGGTGCACATGATCGAGACCATCAACAAGCTGAACCGGATCTCCCGGCAGATGCTCCAGGAGATGGGCCGGGAAGCGACGCCGGACGAGCTCGCCGAGCGCATGGAGATGCCCGAGGACAAGGTGCGCAAGGTGCTCAAGATCGCCAAGGAGCCCATCTCCATGGAGACGCCCATTGGCGACGACGAGGACAGCCACCTGGGCGACTTCATCGAGGACATCGGCGTCATGTCGCCGGTGGACTCTGCCACCCGCGAGGGCCTGAAAGAGGCCGTGCGGGGCGTGCTCGGCGGCCTGACCCCGCGTGAGGCGAAAGTGCTGCGCATGCGCTTCGGGATCGACATGAACACCGACCACACCCTCGAGGAAGTGGGCAAGCAGTTCGACGTCACCCGCGAGCGTATCCGGCAGATCGAGGCCAAGGCCCTGCGCAAGCTGCGCCATCCGACCCGCTCGGAATCCCTGCGCAGCTTCCTGGACGAGCAGTAATCGCCAGCCGGGCTGACGCCCGGTGGAGCCCGCGCTATACTGCCGCCCTGCGGTTTTCCGCAGGGCGGTTTTTTTGTGCCACAGCGCGGCACCACCGCACCCACCCGCTGCACCAAAGGGCCTGTAGCTCAGTTGGTTAGAGCAGGGGACTCATAATCCCTTGGTCGCTGGTTCGAGTCCAGCCGGGCCCACCACTCCCTGTTCCCATCACTCGGCATGTCGCCGCATGGCAACGACTGCCACTGGCGGGGCTCCTGTGTTCTCCTGTCGCCGATCCTCCGTACGGAGGCAGATTCCAGAAAAAAGAAAAGGAGCTTGTCATGCGCAAGACAATCACCGCGCTCACTCTCTCGTCCGCCCTGATCGCCGCCGGTGCGGCGCAGGCCCAGACGCCCGGCCAGGGCAACTTCCACCTGTCCATCACCGACCTGTTCAGCGAACCGCTGTCGTCGGCCGACCCGGGTGCACCCGGGCTGAATCCTCCGGACAGCCCCACCTACAACTTCGGCTATTTCGTCAGCGACGACATCATGCCCTACGGCTCGCTGATCGTCTCCAGCGGCGACGACACCAACCTGCTGCTCCGCGGCGGCTCGCGCTTCTACATGATCCCGGGCGACACGGGCAACCTGCGCACCTTCATCGACGGTGAGCTCACCTACTGGTCCAACGGCAACGACGCCCTGGGTCTGGGCTCGCACTTCGGGCTGGAGTATTTCGTCTCCAGCAACTTCAGCGTCTCCGGCCGCGTGGGTGCCGAATTCGTCAACCCGGACGAGGGCGACAGCAGCATCACCATCGGCTCGGCGGGCGCCAGCGCCAACTTCTACTTCTGAGCCGCCGCAAGTAAGGCGACCGGCGGGTCTTCCGCCTGCCGGTCGCGCCAGTGCTCCCCACCTGTGGTGCCTCCGGGACGGCTGCTATGCTTACCGACAGACATCGGTGACATGGACAGACCGTTTTGAATGGACTGCGCGCCCGGCTGCTCAACTCCACCACCCTCGTATTCGTCGCCATCGTCACCATCATCGTGGTGTGGATCGGCAGTGGCGTGCTCACGCGCGGCCCCGCGCCGGAGCCGCAAGCGCCGGCGGAGCGCGTGCCCACCGTTGCCGCAAGCTGGAGCGAAGCCGGCCCGGTGACCCGCGAAATCAGCCTCTACGGTGATGTGGAGCCGAACCAGATCGCCATGCTCCGGGCGCGCACGGAGGGCATTGTCGAGGAGGTGGTAGCGTCCGGTACGCGGGTTACCGCCGGAGAGGCGATCGGCCAGCTCTCCACGGACGACCGGCAGGCGCGGCTGGCGCGATCGCGGGCCCAGCTCGCCTCGGCGCAGCGGGACTACGACAGCGCCATGGACCTGGTGGAGGGCGGGTTCGTGTCACGCTCCGAGGCCCAGACCCGGCTGGCGGAGCTGGAGGCCGCCCGCGCCGACCTGCGCGCCATCGAGCTGGAGATCGACAACACCACGCTGCGCGCGCCCATCGACGGTGTGGTCAACCGCGTCGAATCAGAGCTGGGCAGCTACGTCGCGGTCGGCGGCGAGGTGCTGCAGATCGTCGACAACGACCCGCTGATCGCGGTGGTTCACGTGCACCAGGCGGCGGCGCCGCGGCTGCGCACCGGCATGGACACCCGGGTGCGCTTCATCGGCGGCGGCCAGCGCGAAGGCAGCATCCGCTTCATTGCCCCCATCGCCGACGCCACCACGCGCACGTTCCGCGTCGAGGTGGAGATCGACAACAGCGACGGCGCCCTGCCCTCCGGCCTCAGCGCCGAGGTGATCATCCCCACCGACACGGTGGACGCCCACCGGGTCTCCGCCGCCCTGATCCGCCTCGACGCCCAGGGGCGGATCGGCCTGCAGACCGTCGATGACGAGAACCGCATCGCCTTTACGCCGGTGGACATCGTCCGCGCCCGGGCCGACGGCATCTGGGTCACCGGCCTTCCGGAGCGGGCGCGGATTGTCACCATCAGCCAGGGCATGCTCAGCCCCGGGCAAATCGTGGATGTGCGTGAGACTCCCGAGGATTACCTGAACACTGGCAGGGAGCCGCGCTGATGGCGGCCATGCTCGCCGCGGCCTTCAGCCGTGTGCGCACGGTCATGCTGCTGTTGGTGCTGATCGCCCTGGCCGGCGCCTACTCCTACGTGACCGTCCCCAAGGAGGCGGCGCCGGAGATCGACATCCCCTTCTTCGTGGTGAACCTGAGCTACCCGGGGATTTCCGCCGAGGACAGTGCACGTCTGCTGGTGGAGCCCATGGAGCGCCGGCTGCAGTCCATCGCCGGGCTCCGGCGCATGAATGCCCAGGCCGGCGAGGGGTTCGCTACCATCACCCTGGAGTTCGACCCCGGGTTCGATCAGCAGAGCGCCCTGCAGAGCGTACGCGACGAGACGGATAACGCCACGCCGGACCTGCCGGACGGCGCGGACACCCCCAGTGTCCGCGAGGTGGACATGTCGCTGTTCCCCATTCTCACGGTGGCCCTGTCCGGGGAGGTGCCGGAGCGGGAGCTCATCCGGGTCGCCCGTGAGCTGGAGGACCGGCTGGAGACGCTCACCGGCGTGCTGGAAGCGGACCTCTCCGGCGACCGGGAGGACCTGCTGGAAATCATCATCGACCCGCTGGCCATGCAGTCCCACGGAATCTCCGCCCAGGAGGTGAGCCAGGCGGTGCGCGACAACAACCAGCTGATCGCGGCCGGCGCCTTCGATACCGGCTCCGGGCGGATCGGCGTCTCGATTCCCGGCACCATCCAGTCGGTGGCCGACGTCCTGGTCATGCCGGTGCAGGTCACGGACACGGCGGTGGTGCGGGTGCAGGATGTCGCCGACGTCCGGCAGACGTTCCAGGACGCGGTGAGCTACGCGCGCATCGAGGGGCAACCCACCATCGGGCTGGACATCAGCAAGACCTCCGGCGCGAATATCATCCACACGGTGGACGCGATCAAGGCCACCGTGGACGCCATGCGGGACGACTGGCCCGAAGGCATCCGCGTCGATTATCTGCAGAACCAGGCCGAGGACATCGAGGGGCTGCTGGGGGACCTGGAGAACAACGTCATCGCCGCCATGCTGCTGGTGATGCTGACCATCATCCTGGCGCTGGGGCTGCGCGCGTCCCTGCTGGTGGCCATCGCCATTCCCGGCTCGTTTCTGGCCGGCATTCTCGCCATCAACCTGATCGGCTTCACCCTGAACATCGTGGTGCTGTTCGGCCTGATCCTGGTCATCGGCATGCTGGTGGACGGCGCCATCGTCGTGGTGGAGCTGGCCGAGCGCTACCGGGAGGAAGGGCGCTCGCGCCGGGACGCCTTCCTGGCGGCCTCCCAGCGCATGGCGTGGCCGCTGATCGCCTCCACGGCCACGACCCTGGCGGTGTTCATTCCGCTGCTGTTCTGGCCGGGCGTCGCCGGGCAGTTCATGCGCTACCTGCCCGCCACGGTCATCGTCACGCTCACCGCGTCACTGCTGATGGCGCTGGTGTTCGTGCCGATCATCGGCTCACTCTTCCCGGGCGGGCGTTCACCCCTGGCCGCCGCGCCCACACCCACGCCGCAACCGCCCGGGTTGTACGACCGCTGCCTGCGCCACCTGATCGCCCGGCCCGGCCTCGCCGTCGGCCTGGGGCTGCTGGTGCTGGTCAGCGCCTTCGCCAGCTATGGCGCACTGGGCAAGGGTGTCAGCTTCTTCCCCGCGGTGGAGCCGGAGCGGGCGCAGATCCAGATCCGCGCGGACGGCAACCTGTCCGTCCAGGAGACGGACCGGCTCGTGCGCCTGGTGGAGGACCGGGTGCTCGGCAAGCCGGGGGTCGATCGCGTCTACGCCCGCACCATCGGCTCGGTGGAGGCGCGACTGGGTGCGAACCTGGACCCGGACGTCATCGGCACGTTGCAGGTGGACTTCACCGACTGGCGCACCCGCGACCCCGCGGCGGTGATCCTGGATCGCATCCGCGCGGCCACGGACGCCATCCCCGGCCTGGGCGTACAGATCGAGGAGCAGCAATCCGGCCCTGGGGCAGCCAGGCCGGTGCAGATCGAGCTGTCGTCCCCCGACCGGCGGCAGCTCCCCGAGGCGTCGGCACGCCTGCAGGCACTCATGGCCAGCCAGGGCACGTTTGTGGACATCGCAAGCGACGTACCGGTGCCGCAGCCGGAAGTGCGCCTGCAGGTGGACCGGGAGCAGGCGGCGCGCTACGGGGTGGACATCGCCACCCTCGGCAACACCGTGCAGATGCTCACCAACGGGCTGCTGCTCGGCTCCTATCTGCCCGATTTCGCCGCAGACGAGGTGGACATCCGGCTGCGCTACCCGGCCGAGGACCGGACGTTTGCCCGCCTCGCCGACCTGCGCGTCTCCACCCCCAACGGCATGATGCCCATTGCGAACTTCGTGGAGCTCAAGGCATCCCCCGCGCCATCGGTGATCAACCGGGTGGACGGGCGCAACGTGCAGACCGTCTCCGCGGGTATCGCCCCCGGGACCACCGTCAACGCGGAGCTGGCCACCCTGAGCGAGGCCATCGATGCCTCCGGGCTCGCGGATGCGGTGGACATCCGTTTCGCCGGGGAAGTGGAGGATCAGCAGGAGGCGGTCAACTTTCTCGTTATCGCCTTCGTGGTCGCCATCTTCATGATGTTCCTGGTGCTGCTGACCCAGCTCAACAGCTTCTTCCAGGGGCTGCTGGTGCTCTCGGCCATCGTGTTCTCCCTGGCCGGGGTCTTCCTGGGGCTGCTGATCCGGCAGGAGCCGTTCTCCATTGTCATGAGCGGCATTGGCATCATGGCCCTGGCCGGCATCGTGGTGAACAACAACATCGTGCTGATCGACGCCTACAACGAGCACCGCCGCAACGGACTCACGCCCGATGCCGCCGCCCTGCGGGCCGGCACGGAGCGCCTGCGCCCGGTCGTGCTCACCGCCGTCACCACCATCATCGGGCTGCTGCCCATGGTGTTCGGCATGACCATCGACTTCTTCGCGCGGGATCTGTTCTTCGGTGCCCCGTCGGGGCAGTTCTGGATTCAGCTCGCCACCGCCATCGTCGGCGGGCTGGCCGTGGCCACGTTCATTACTGCCCTGCTGACACCCGCTCTGCTGGCGTGGAACGGCAACCGCGCGCGCGGGGCGGCAGCTGCCTAGAAACCGACCCGCACTTCCAGCGCCTGGATGTCGTAGCCATCGTTGGGTGAGTAGAGCCCGGCGTTGGAGGTGTGCTGGATGCGGTAACCGATGCTGACCTGGTCCGCGACCCGCAGCCGGACGGCGGCGTGGGAGGTGAACTGCCAGTTGCCGCCGAACTCGCGCCCGCCCAGGCGGCGCTCCGAGATGTAGGTCGGCCCGGTGCCGACACCGATGCTCAGGGGCCGGGCCGGATGGGTGAGCCAGCCACCGACGCCGACGCCGCTGGTGTACATGGAATCGCCACTGGCGCTGACCCGCGCGGCATTGAACTCGGTGTAACCGGCCACGTGCCAGCGGCTGCGGTCCCCGAACCGCGGCGCCAGCGCCGCCGGGCGCCAGTAGATCTCCTGGTAGTTGTAGTCATGACCGCCGATGCCGGCGCCGGCGCGCACGCCGATCTCGCCGGCCGACCAGGCGGAGCCGGGCACCAGCAACAGCAGTGCGGCAAGGGCCGCGCCCGCCATCGGGAAAGCCGGCATGGAGGTGCTGAATCGATGCATTACTCGTCCCTGTCTGTGTTGGTGGCAACCGCCTCGCCCTGGGCGGTCTCCAGTTGTTTGACGCGGCGGAACAGGTCGTCCAGCTGGGTGAACCGCACCGTGTTGCGCCGCCACTGCCGCACCGGCTGCGCCGGCAGCGGCGAGGCATAGGCACCGGACTCGCGGATGGGTCCGGTCACGCCGGTCATGCCCATGAGCGTTACGCCATTGGCAATGTCGATATGCCCGGTGATGGCCGTCGAGCCGCCGATCATGCAGTCACTGCCAATGGTGGTGCTGCCGGCCACCACCGTGTTCCCGGCGATGATGGTGCGCTCGCCGATGCGCACGTTGTGGGCAACGTGGACCTGATTATCCAGCTTTACGCCATCGGCAATCACGGTGTCGTCGATTGCACCACGGTCGATGGTGACATTGGCCCCCAGATCCACGTCGTCGCCGATGATGACGCGGCCGAGCTGCGGCACCTTGTGCCACCCCTCCGCCCCCGGACCGCGCGCAAATCCGAAGCCGTCGGCACCCACCACCACCCCGGGGTGCAGCACGACGCGCTGCCCCAGTATACAGCGCTCGCCCACGGTGACGCGCCCGAGCAGGCGACTCCCCGCGCCGATACGCGCGCCGGCGCCGACGTGGCAGCCCGGCCCCACCACCACACCGGAATCAAGGCAGGCGCCGGCGTCGATCACGGCGTGCGGCCCGACGGACGCGCCGTCGCCGAGCTGCGCGTCGTCCGCGACCACCGCCGTGGGGTGGACCCCGGCGTCGGGCACCGGCCGCGGATGCAACCGCTCGGCGATACGCGCGTAGGCGTGGTAGGGATCGGCGACCACCAGTGCCGTGGTGGGGCAGGCATCCAGGTACTCGCGGCGCAGCAGGACTGCGCCGGCCCCGGTGCGCCGGAGATCATCCAGGTAGCGCGGTGCGCTGCAGAAGCCGATGGCCTGTGCGTCCGCCCCCGGAAGGGTGGCGACGCGATGGATCGGCGTGCTGCCGTCGCCAACCACCTCGGCGGCAACCAGTGCGGCCAGTTCGTTCACGGTAACTGGCTGATTCATGGCGTGCTCCTTAGAAATGTCTGTCGACGGCCCTGACCCAAGGTGATGAAGCGACGGCCGCATCGCCTTCAAGATAGCCCAGGGCGCGGCCGCCGGTGGCGATCACCCTGAACGTCACCGCGCCTCGACATCATGGGCGTCAAGGACGTGGGCGGCGCTGCCGTCCCAGCCGCCACCCATGGCCTTGAACAGGGTGGCGGTTGCGCTCAGGCGATCCCGGGTGGCCTCCACTGCCGTGAGCTCCGCCTCAAGCAGGGCCCGTTCGGCATCGAGCAGCTCGAACAGGCCGGTCAGCCCCTCGTCATACTGCAGCTCGGCCATGTCGCGGGTGTCCTCGATGGCCTCGAGCTGACGCCCCACGGCCTCGATGCGGTCACTGCTGGTGTCGTAGACGATCAGGGCGTCGCGGACCTCGCGAAACGCGGTGGTCACGGTGATGTTGTACTGGATCTCCGCCTGCTCCCGCAGGGACTCCGCCGTGTCCACCTGCGCCCGGCCACGCCCGAAGTCGAACAACGGCCCGCCCACCGAGGCACCCAGCCCCCAGGTTTCGGCGGGGCCGGTAAACAGGTCGCCGGTGGCCGTGGCGGCGGTACCGAGCATGGCCGACAGGCTGACCTGTGGCAGCCGGTTCGCCTCGGCGACGCCGATTTCGGCGGTGGATGCCATGAGCCCGGCCTCGGCGGCACGGATGTCCGGCCGTCGGCGCAGGATGTCGGCGGGCGTGTCTTCGGGCATGGCATCCGGCAGCTCCAGCTCGCGCAGGCGGCCTTCGCCGAAGTCCAGCTCGCCGAGCAGCTCACCCGGCTGCGCCCCCACCAGCACGGCGAGCGCGCTCTCCAGGGTCATGACCTGTTCACGCAGCGGTGGCAGGCTGGCGCGGGTAGTCTCCAGTTCCGAGCGGGCCTGGCGCACGGCCAGCGCATCGGCACTGCCCTCTTCGTAGCGCGCCTCCTCGATGTCCAGGGACCGCTGCCGTGAGCGGACCGTCTCCTCGGTCAGGGCGAGCTGTTCTTCCGCGGCACGCAGGTTGATGTACGTGGTGACCACGTCGGTGGCCACGTTCAGGCGCACGGCATCGCGGCTGAAGGCAGACTCCAGCAGCATGCCCTCGGCGGCATCCCGCTGGCTGGCGAGCCGGCCCCAGAGGTCCAGCTCGTAGCCGAGCATGCCCGACACCGAAAACAGATTACCGGTGCCCTCAGCGCCCGGGATCGGCGTGGTGGCCTCGGGCTGCCGCTCCCGCGCGGCTTCCGCCTGGGCATCCACTGTCGGCATGCGCTCGGCGTCGGCCAGGCCGAGGCGGGCGTGGGCCTCCATCACCCGCTCGGCCTGCAGGCGCACATCAAGGTTGTCGTCCAGGGCACGCTCCACCAGGTCGTCCAGCACCGGATCGTCGAAGTGCGTCCACCAGGCCTGCCAGTCGGCGTCCTCGGTGGTGTCGAACAGCTCGTGCTCCGGCCACTCGTCGGGCAGCTCGGTCTCCGGCCGTTCGTACTCGGGGCCCACGGCGCAGCCCGCGATCAGGGCCGCGCTGGCAGCCAGACTCAGTAGCTTACGCATGGGCTTCCTCCTTGCGACGCTGGCGCCGTTCCTTCTGCCATGTGGCCAGGTCCTCCAGCAGTTTGTAGAACAGGGGCACGAACAGCAGCGCCAGGGTGCTGGCAGCGATCATGCCGCCCACAACGACGGTGCCGATCTCCTGGCGACTGACCGCACCGGCGCCCGTAGCGAACACCAGCGGCAGGGTGCCGATGATGAACGTCAGCGCCGTCATCATGATGGCGCGGAAGCGCTGACGGGCGGCCGCCAGTGCGGCGTCCAGCGACGACATGCCCTGGCTGCGGTTCTGGGCCGCGAACTCCACGATGAGAATGGCATTCTTGGCCGCGAGCCCGATCAGCACCAGTAGCCCGATCTGGAAGTAGATGTCGTTGGGGAAGCCCCGCAGCGCCGAGGCGAGCGCCGCCCCGAACACGGCAAACGGCACCGCGGATGCCACGGCAATGGGCAGGGTCAGCCGCTCATACTGGGCTACCAGGATGAGGAAGACCATGACCAGCCCCAGGGCGAAGGCGATGCCACCGGCGGCCTCCGCCGCCTGGAGCTGATACGCTTCGCCGGTCCAGCCGAGCAGCTCGTTGTCCGACAGCACGTCCTCTTCCACGGCCTGCATGGCGGCCAGGGCATCACCGGTGGTGTACCCGGGCGCCGGATCCGCCATGATCTTGGCCGCCGGATAGACGTTGAAGCGATCAATGATGTCCGGCCCTGTGGTGCGCTCCAGCGTCACCAGGGAGCTCACCGGCAGCATGTCACCATCGTCGTTGCGTACGAAAACGCGCCGCAGGTCGTCCGGGTGACTGCGGTAGGCGCTCTTGGCCTGCATGTTCACCTGCCAGTTCCGCCCTTCGAGCGTGAAGTCGTTGACGTAGTCGGCCCCGAACGTGCTCTGCAGGGCGCCGAACACCTGGTCGATGGGCACACCCGCGGCGCGCGCCTTCTCCCGGTCGACCTCGGCGTGGTAGCGCGGGATGCTGGTATCCAGGGTGACGTTGACGTTGGCCAGCTCCGGGCGTTCGTTGGCGGCGGCGACGAAGCGCTCGCCAATGGCCTGGATCTCTTCCGGTGACTCGTCACCGCGCACCTGCAGAAATCCTTCCACGCCGCCCGTCAGCGACAGCCCCTGGATGGGAGGCGGCACGAAGGCAAGGATATTGCCTTCCTGCATCTGCGCGCCCATGCCCATGAAACGATTCGCCAGACTCTGGGCGTCCTGCCCCTCGCCGGTGCGCTCGCTCCAGTCCGCGAGGGTGAGAAAGGCGACACCCGCATTGGGGCGCAGGGCGCCGGCGATCATGTCGAACCCGGCAAAGCTCACCACCTCGTCCACCTCGTCCATGCCGACGAGCTGGTCGGTCATGGCGTCCCGGAACGCCTCGGTGCGCCCCAGCGACGCACCGGCAGGCAGCATGGGCGCCACCAGCACGAAGCCCTGGTCCTCCTGGGGCACCAGCCCGTCGGCCATGCGCGACAGGGTGAACAGCGCCACACCGATCATGGCGACGAAGAGCAGTACGCCGACCACGGCGTGGCGCAGGAAGAAGTGCACCACCCGGACGAAGCCGTTGGTCAGACGGTCGAACCCGGCATTGAACCACCGCAGGGGCGCTACCGGCTCCTTGAGCGGTTTCTCCAGCAGAATGGCGCACATGGCCGGGGTCAGGGTGAGAGCCACAACCGCCGAGATCACCACCGAGACCGCAATGGTGATGGCGAACTGCTGGTACAGCTCGCCGGTCAGGCCACCGAGGAACGCCACGGGCGCGAACACCGCCACCAGCACCAGGGTGGAGGCCACCACCGCCCCGGAGACCTGTTTCATGGTCTCCACCGACGCCTGGTAGGCCGACAGGGCCTGCTCCTTGATGAGCCGCTCGACGTTCTCCATGACGATGATGGCGTTATCCACCACCACGCCGATGGCGAGGATGAGCCCGAACAGGGTGAGCAGGTTCACCGAGAACCCGAGCGCCTGCATGCCCGCGAACGTCCCGATCAGGGAGACCGGGATTGCCGCCAGCGGGATGAGCGTGCTGCGCAGGTGCTGCAGGAACAGGAACGTCACCGCCATCACCAGCAGCAGGGCGATGCCCAGGGTGATCAACACCTCCTGGATGGAGGCCTCGATGAAATCGGTGGTGTCGTAGGGGATCTGGTACTCAAGGCCCTCGGGGAACCGTGACTCCATGTCCTCCAGCACGCCACGGACCCGCGCCGCCGTTTCCACCGCGTTGGCGCCCGGCTGCAGGTACACGCCGATGGGGACCGTGGGCTGACTGTTGTAGGTGGCGGAGAAGTCGTAGCCCTGAGCGCCGAGCTGGACGTCGGCCACCTGCCCCAGCCGCAGCGACTGACCGTCGGCGTCGCTGCGGATGATGACATCCTCGAAGTCTTCCGGGTCGGTCAACCTGCCCGGCGTGCTGACGCTGAAGGTAAAGGCCTGGTCGTCCTCGGCGGGCTGGGCACCGATCCGGCCCGCGGCAAACTGGGCGTTCTGCTCCCGCAGCGCCGAGGCAATGTCCGACGGCGTGAGCTGGTACTCCGCCATGCGCTCGGGATCGAGCCACACGCGCATGGAGTAGTCCTGGGCGCCGAACAGCGATGCATCCCCCACACCGGGCAGACGGACCAGCTCGTCGATGACGTTGAGCAGCGCATAGTTGCTGATGTCCACGTCATCCATGCTGCCGTCCTCGGAGAACAGCGCCAGGACCTGCAGGATGTCCGTGGAGCGGGCCTCGACCTGCACCCCCTGCTGCTGCACCTCTTCCGGCAGGCGGGCCATGGCGCGCTGAACCCGGTTGTTGACGTTGATCGCGGCCTGGTCCGGGTCGGTGCCCATCTCGAAGGTCACCACCAACTGGATCATGCCGGCGTCGGTGCTGCTCGACTCCATGTAGATCATGTTGTCGACGCCGTTGATCTCCTGCTCCAGGGGCGCGGCCACGGACTCGGCGATCACCTCGGCGCTGGCGCCCGGGTAGGTGGCCTCGACCACGATCTCCGGCGGCACCACGTCCGGGTACTGCTCCACGGGCAGCGTGGCCAGTGCCGCGCCGCCCATGATGAGGATGATGATGGAGATCACCGAGGCGAACAGCGGCCGGTCGATGAAGAAGCGGAACATCAGATGTCCTCCTCATCGGTGATGTCCACCGGTGCACCGTCGCCGACAGAGGCGTGGCCGTTGATGATGACCCGGTCACCATCGTCGAGGCCGCTCAGCACGACCTGGTCACCGTCGACTACCGGCCCGAGCTCCACGGCGCGGGCACTGGCGTTGCCGTCGTCGTCCACCACGTAGAGCTGGGGTCCGTCGGCGCCTTCGCTGATGACCGTCTCCGGTACGCGGAAAATGTCGTCCAGGGTCTCCAGCACCACGCGGATCCGCACGAACTGGCCGGGGATGATGGTGCCATCCGGGTTGTCGAACACGGCGCGGGCGGTCACCGAACCGGTCCCGTGGTCGATGGTGCTGGCGGTGAAGTCCACCACGCCGTCCTGATCATACTCACCCCCCTCGGGCAGCAGCAGCGCCGCCTCACGGCGGTAGTCCTGGTCGTCACCGGCGGCGGCCCGGGCGCGCCGGGCGGTACGCTGGATGGCGGCATCGTCCTCCGGCAGGGCGAAGCGCACGTGCACCGGGTCGTGCTGCACGATGGTGGTGAGCAGCGTGCCCGGATCGAGCAGGCTGCCCTCCGGCACCGCTTCCAGGCTGGTGACGCCGGAGACCGGCGCCTCCACGGTGGCGTAATCCAGCTGCAGGCGCGCCTGGGTGACCTGGGCTTCCGCCACCGACACGGCGGCCCGTGCGAGCGTCACGGCGGAACGCGCCGAGTCGCGCTCCCGCTCGCTGATGGCATCACGCTCATACAGCCGTTCGATCCGGCGCCACTCGCGTTCGGCCTCTTCCAGGTCGGCCCGCGCAGACTCCCGCTGCGCTTCCGCCTCCTCCAGCCGCGCCTCGAACGGCTCCGGATCGATGCGGAACAGGGCTTCGCCCCGCTCGACCATCTGTCCTTCCTGGTAGAGCCGCTCCTCGAGAATGCCCTCGACCCGGGCGCGCACCTCCACCTCGCGGGCGCCGTGGACGCGTCCGGCGTAGTCCTGTTCCACGTCCACCGTCGTGGGCGACACGGCGGCCACGGTCACGGGCGGTGGCGGCTGCTCCGATTCGCCGGACTCCCCGTCATCCCCGGAGCAGGCGGTGAGCAAAAGCGCGGCAATGACGGACGCGGTCAAGACGGCGATACGCCGCCCCTGGTGCTGCAATCGGAAGAAGGTGGCCATCACTGGCATCTCCAGTTGAGTTCTGTCTTGATTGTGGTGTGGTCGCCGGCGCGTCCGGATCAGGCAGTGTCCGACTCCGATCCGGGTACGAGCATGCCGTGAAGCAGGATGTCGAGTATCCGCTCGGCCCGGGCAACAAGCGGATCGGTGGCACCCGCCAGGCGGTGGGCGATGACAGTCCCGTACATGGCGTCGGAGAAGACCCGCCCGGCCTCCGCAGAGTCGATCGAGCGCATGCGCCCCTGCGCCTTGAGCTGGTCCAGCAGCACATCCCAGTCCGGCCGATCGCGCTCCCACTGCACGAAGTACACCGGCTTGCCCCGATCCCTGAACTCCGCACGCTCCTGGATGAACAGCTCGATGACCTCCGGGTGATCATCGAAGAACTGCAGGTAGACCCGGGTCGCCAGGCGGATCTTCTCCAGCGGGTCATTCAGCCCCTCTACCGCAGTCGTCGCACGGGAATGGATCGTTTCGACAGCACGCTCGACACAGGCGAGAAACAACGCTTCCTTGGAGTCGAACAGGCGGTAGATGGTGCCCTTGCCCACGCCAATGGCATCGGCGATATCCTGAACGTCCGTACACCGGTAGCCGTGTTCGGCAAAGTGGGGACCGGCGGCACACAGGATCTGGTCGCGCCGTTCTTCGGCGGAGAGTCGCGTGCGCTTCTTCATGTGCTGCTGATCGTGCTCTGCCATGAACGAACCACCCTGTTTCCCACCGCCGCGGCGGAAGGCTATTACCTTAAGTGCGCTTGAGGTCAAGCCGCCGGGGAGGCGACATGACCATTGCGGACGGACGAGTCAGTCCGTATATTGACTGCAGGCTGCCCACCGGGTCAACCCCGACGCGCCACCGCCGGGCCTGGCCCTGCGGTGGACACACCGAATCACCGCCAGGACGCACGCGCAGGAACGCAGAACATGCCCCGAAGCCACTGGACAATCCGGACCGCGTTGTTCGCCGGGCTCGCGCTCGCCCTTCCCGCACCAGCGGGCACGGCACTGGGCAGCGACGACGGGGGCGAGCAGCGCCAGACGCTCAGGCAGCATCTGGCCAACATGGACGACGAGCCGGCGCTCACCGTGAACGAGCCCATGTACTTCATCATCGGGCGCCGTGATGGCGGTGATACCACCGCGCGCTTTCAGCTCAGCTTCAAGTACCGCCTGCTGGATGCGGAATCGGCCATCGTTGACGCGGCCCCGTGGCTGGGCCGCCTGCACTTCGGCTACACGCAGACCTCCCTGTGGAACTGGAGCGCCGACGGCTACCCGTTCGAGGACACCAGCTACCGGCCCAGCCTGTTCTGGGAGTTCGGTTCCATGCACCAACTGGATCGCGCCGGATACCTGCGCTTCGGGGTGGAGCACGAGTCGAACGGCCAGGCGGGCGACCCGGCGCGCAGCATGGACACGCTGTTCATCATGCCGGGCGTGTCGCTGGATGCCTTCGGCCGCGAGCTGGTGGTCAGCACGCGCGTGTTCACCTACCTGAACAAGGGCAGCGAGAACCGGGACATCCAGCAGTACCGCGGCTACGGCGACCTGATCGTCCGCTACGGCGACGACGACAGCTGGGTGCTGCAGGCCATGTATCGCCACGGCACAGGGGGGAACAGCACCACCCAGGTGGACCTGTCCATCCCGATCCGCGAGCGCATCTTCGCGCGCACCGGCGCCTATATCTACATCCAGGCGTTCGAGGGCTACGGCGAGACGCTCCGGGATTACGATCAACGCGCCAGCCTTGGCGGGCGTATCGGCGTGGCCTTCGTCCGATGAATCCGCCAGTACGCAGGCAATCAGGTGTGCCCTTTGCCCCGGCATCCCCCCACCCTTACGCCGGGGCCTTTTTATTCGCAGCAAGGAGCCAGCCATGACGGACTCGACCGACTTACACCACATTGTCGTGGTCGGCGGCGGCGCTGGCGGCCTGGAACTGGCCACGCGCCTCGGCCGCCGGCTGGGGCGCCGCGGCCGTGCCCGGGTCACGCTGGTGGACGGCAAGCTCTCGCACGTGTGGAAGCCGCTGTTCCACGAGCTGGCCGCCGGGACGCTGTACTCCTACGACGACACGGTGGACTACCTGGCCCAGGCAAAGCGCCACGGCTTCCGGTTCCGGTTCGGTCACATGCACGGCCTCGACCGGGGCGACCGCCGAATCACCCTCGCACCGGTGATCGACGAATCCGGGCAGGAGCTGGCACCGGAGCGCGCGCTCCACTACGACACCCTGGTCCTTGCGGTGGGCAGTGTCAGCAACCATTTCGGCACGCCCGGCGCGGCGGAGCACTGCATGTTCCTGGACACCGTTGACGAGGCCGAGCGCTTCCAGCGCAACATGGCCAAGGCGTATTTCCGCGCCCAGGAGCAGCGCAGCCCGCTGGCGGACGGCCAGTTGTCCGTCGCCATTGTCGGTGCGGGCGCCACCGGCGTGGAGCTGGCGGCGGAGATGCGCAATGCGGCGCGCAAGGCGGTACACTACGGGCTCGACCGCATCGACCCGGAGCGGGACCTCAAACTGACGCTCATCGAGGCATCCGAGCGCGTGCTGCCCGCGCTTGCGCCTGCCCTGTCGGAACGCACCCACCGCCAGCTCGAGGGGCTGGGCGTCCGTGTGGTGACCGGCCGCAAGGTGGTCGGCGTCACCGACGGCGGCGTGGCACTGGACGATGGCGAATTCATCGCCGCCGAGCACCGGGTGTGGGCCGCCGGGATCAAGGCGCCGGACTGGCTTGCCGGGCTGGACGGGCTCACGACCAACCGTGCCAACCAGATCCAGGTCACCCGGGGGCTGCAGTCCACCACCGACCCCGACATCTTCGCCATGGGCGACTGCGCTGCCTGCCCCATGCCCGACGGCCAGGGCCTGGTGCCACCCCGCGCCCAGGCCGCCAGCCAACAGGCGATATTCCTGGCCACGGCCATGACACGCCGCCTGCAAGGCCGGGCGCCGGGGTCATTCACCTACCGGGACCACGGCTCGCTCATCGCCCTGAACGAGGGGCACGCGGTGGGCCGGCTCATGGGCAGCGTGTTCGGTAACCAGCTGATCGAGGGAACCATGGCGCGGCTGGCCTACGCCATGCTCTACCGCAAACACCAGGCAACCCTGCACGGTGTGCCGACGACCGCGCTCACGGCACTCGCGCGCTGGCTGACCCGGCATGTGCATCCCCGCCTGAAGCTGCATTAAGGAAACGCCGGCACACCGCGCGCTTGCATCGCAACCGGCGGGCGGCCCATGCTTTCCGCCATGATTCCGCTCGCCGCCATCGAGGATGCACTGCCCGCCATGGACCTGACACTGGCGACACCCGCGCTGCTGTTCCCGGCCATCTCCCTGCTGCTGCTGGCCTATACCAATCGCTTCCTCGCGCTCGCGGCGCTGATCCGCGACCTGCAGTCGCGCTACCGCGACACCCACGAGGAGACAGTTTACCGGCAGATCGAGAACCTGCAGAGGCGGGTCGTGCTAATCCGCAACATGCAGGTGCTGGGCGTCTCGAGCCTGTTCATCTGCGTGCTGTGCATGCTGCTGCTGATGGCCGGCTGGAGCCTGATTGCCACGGCGCTGTTCGTGCTCAGCCTGCTGCTGATGATGCTCTCTCTGGCGCTCTCCCTGCACGAGATCCAGATCTCCGTGGAGGCGCTCAGAATCCAGCTCGGCGATATCGCCGATGACCGCCCCACCGCCGGTACCGGTCGCCGGGATGACGGCGACAACCCACCGCCCGCACCGTGAGGGCCGCCAGGCCGACGGAGTTCGGGTACACTGCGGGCCGGTCGTTTGACATGGCCGGGCACGCTGCCCGGTGAACACGTGGAATGGACGCACATGATTGTTGATCCCTGGGTCATCTGGATACTCGTTGCGGCCACGCTGTTGCTGGTGGACCTGTTCATCGTGGGTGGCACCGACGGCCTGCGGCTGACGTTCACGGTGATGGCCGTGGCCGGCGCCATCGCCGCCTGGGTGGTGCCGGAGAGCGTGCCGACACAGTTCGGCGTGGCGGCGGTGACGGGCATGCTCGCGCTGCCGGCCCTGCTGTGGCTCTTCCGCCGGTCCACCCGGGGGAAAGCCGGTGCGGGCCACGACGACCCGCGCGTCCGCGAGCGCGTGCTGTCGGTCGAGACGCGGGACAGAACCACCGGGGTCGTCTTTCTCGGGGATTTCTTCCCGGCGCGGCGGGCCGACGGCGGCCTCCTGCAACCCGGCGACCGCGTGCGCATACGGCACTTCGAAGGCATCACCGCCGTGGTGGAGCCGGAACACGCCGACCCGCAACACTAATCTGCCGGCGTTGTCTGACGCCGGCCCTGTTCAAACAAAGAGGTTGATTGTCATGGATATCCCGGTCTCCGGAATCATTGCGCTGATCGCGCTCGCCCTGGTGGTGGTGCTCCTGGCCCAGGGGCTGGTCATGGTGCACCAGCGCCGCACCATGGTCATCGAGCGCCTGGGCAAGTTCCACCGGGTGCTGGAGCCGGGTCTGCGGTTCATCATCCCGTTCATTGATCAGCCCCGCGCCATCAGCATTCTGCGGTTCAAGGGCGATGAGCCGTTCGTGACCCAGGAGCGGCTCATCGACATGCGCGAGATCGTGCTGGACTTCCCGGCGCAGTCGGTGATCACCAAGGACAACGTCAACACCCAGGTGGACGGCGTGCTGTACTACCAGATCCTGGATCCGCAGGCGTCGGTGTACGGCACCGAGAACCTGGTGCTGGCCATCCAGACCCTTGCGCAGACCTCCCTGCGCTCGGAGATCGGCACCATGGAGCTGGACAAGATCTTCGAGTCCCGCCAGGACATCAACGACCGCCTGCGGGCCACCATGGACGAAGCCGGCGACAAGTGGGGCGTGAAGGTGAACCGGGTGGAGATCCGCGACATCTCCGTGCCCAACGAGATCCGCGAGGCCATGAACCAGCAGATGGTTGCCGAGCGCAACCGGCGCGCCAAGGTGCGCGAGGCCGAGGGCTACCGGGAGTCGGAGATCCTGCAGGCGGAGGGCGACAAGCAGGCCGCCATCCTGCAGGCCCAGGGCGAGCGTGACGCCGCCATCGCCAACGCCGAGGGGGACAAGCAGGCAGCGGTGCTGGTGGCCGAGGGCGAGGCGGAGGCCATCCGCAAGATCGTCGACTCCATGGGCGGCCAGGCCAGCGCCCAGCAGGCGGTGCAGTACCTGGTGGCGCAGAAGTACATCGAGATGCTGCCGGACATGGCGAAGAACGGCGACCGCGTGTTCATCCCTGCCGAGACCAGCTCGCTGATGGGCTCCGTGGGCGGCATCCAGGAGCTGCTGCGCTCGGTGCCGGCCGCCGCGGCGCGCTGACGGCCACCCTCGGAGGCTTGCCCAGATGATGGACTGGCTGTTCGGCAACCCGGCACTGATGTGGTGGATGGCCGCCGGTTCACTGGTGATGCTGGTGGCGGGGCTCGTGCTGGTCCCGGTGATTGTCGTGCGGTTGCCGCGCAGGTACTTCGCGCACCGCCAGCGCCGGCGCGAGCGCATGCTGGCGCCGGGTCATCCGGTGATCCGCGTCAGCGTGCTGCTGGTGAAGAACGCCGTCGGCGCGGTGCTGGTCATGGCCGGCCTGGTGATGCTGGTACTGCCCGGCCAGGGCGTGCTGACCATCCTGGTGGGGCTCAGCCTGCTCAACTTCCCGGGCAAGTACAAGCTGGAGCGGTGGATCGTCAGCCGGCCGGCGGTGTTCCAGTCCATGAACTGGCTGCGCCGGCGGTACGGTCGCAGGCCGCTGGTGCTGTAAACCGGTTTGGTGGACCTGAAGGTCCACCCTACGCAGGCTCGCGGCGACACGGTTCCCATGGCACCCGTAGGGTGGACCTTCAGGTCCACCAGCCAGAGACTCGCCCCGGCACCCGACCGCGACCGATCCGCCTAGAGCTTCGTATCCAGCGGCTTGAGCCGGCGCTCGATCTGCTCCCGTTGCGGCTCCAGGAACGGCGGCAGGGCCAGGCTCTCGCCCATGGCGTCCTTCGGCTCATCGGTAGCGAACCCGGGACCATCGGAGGCTAGTTCAAACAGAATG
Organism: Aquisalimonas asiatica; assembly: GCF_900110585.1. Classification (NCBI taxonomy): domain Bacteria; kingdom Pseudomonadati; phylum Pseudomonadota; class Gammaproteobacteria; order Chromatiales; family Ectothiorhodospiraceae; genus Aquisalimonas; species Aquisalimonas asiatica. Next base: position 49,284 of record NZ_FOEG01000010.1, read on the forward strand.
CCGTTGGGCTCCCGGAAATACAGGCTGCGGAAGTAGTACCGATCCACCGGCCCACTGTTGGGCAGCCGGATGGATGCCAGATGCTGCGCCCAATCGTCGTAGTCGGCATCGTCCACCCGGAACGCCACGTGGTGAACACCACCGGCGCCGGGCTGCGCCTGGGGCCGGTCCGGCTCCACCGCCACGTGCAGCTCCGCCCCCGCACCGCCGGGCCCCATGCTGTAGACCAGCACGTTGACGCCGTCATGCTCGTAGGAGCGGACCTGCACCATACCCATCACCCGGGTCAGCAGCACCTCGGTGGGCTCGTGGTGGCGAATGCTGATGGTGATCGGGCCCAGACCGCGGATCTGGTGCTCCAGGGGAACGGGGCTGCGGTCCCAGGGATGTGCGTCGCCGGCACCACCATCATCCACCAGCGCCAGGCGCTGGCCTTCGTGATCCTCGAAGTCCAGGGTCAGCCGCCCGTCACGCTCCTCCACCGGACTGTGGACGACGCCGAGCGACTGGAACCGCTCCTCCCACCAGCGCAGCGTCTCCGCGCCGGCGACCCGGAACGCGGTGCGCACGATGCTCTGGCTGCCCCGCCGCTCCGGCGGAGCAGGAAAATCGAAGAAGGTGATATCGGTGCCGGGCGAGCCTTCGGCATCGGCATAGAACAGGTGGTAGGCCTCGGTCTGATCCTGGTTCACGGTCTTCTTGACCAGCCGCAGCCCCAGGGTCCGGGTATAGAAAGCATAGTTCCCGGGCGCGTCGGCGCTCACGGCAGTGAGATGGTGAATGCCTTTGAGCTGCATGGTCGATAAACCTCCAGACCCTGTTGCGTAACAAGCCGTGTCATACTCTGCACAACTTTGGTAAAAGATACCATTGATGCCATGGCGGATCACCACAGCAACCGGAACGACGCCCGCCTCCGGGCGCACGACGCGCCCGGCATCCCCGCACGGGAGCAGGCGCTGCTGGCCGCGTTCGGCGCACGTGCCGGTATACACCGGCTACTGCCGCGGCTCAGCCCGATCCTTCTGGCCCTGACCATCGGAGTCTGGCTGCTTGCGCCGCCGGCCGCAATCCATGCAGTGACCCCCTGGGTCGGCGCCGCCGCACTGATCGGGGCCGGCGCGTATCTGGCGAGAATCGTTCTGGTCACCGGACGCGTGACACTGGATCAGGCCACCCGCAACGGCACCCTGACCCCGGCCACGGTGACACGCATCCGTCGCGGCATACTCCAGGCCATGGCCATGGCGGGGGGCACGATTGCCCTGGGTATCGCCTTTCTCGTGACCAGCCTGCACGTGCTGCAGGACGGCGCCCCCGCGGCGTACGCGGCACTCCTCTGGGGGCTCTGCCTTGGCGGCTTTCTGCTGTCGCTGTACATCGGCGAGCTGGTGATGCGCCTCGCCGACACCGTTGAAGCCCCGCAGCCGCGGCCCGACGGGCAGTAACCAGGTTTATGCGTCACAATGAACAAACGTACCATCACTATCGAACAAGGTGCGGTGTGACCCACACGAAGGCAAGAGGCGGGCCGTGTGAGCATCCACACCCCATAACGATGGAGGTACGCGGCATGGGCAAACCGGCACAGGCGAGACTCCCCGCTGGCGTGGCGGAGCGGATTCTCGATTACACCTCGGAAGCCGTGCTGGTGGCGGACGCGAACCGCGAGATCTGCTGGGTGAACCGGGCATTCACGACGATCACCGGCTACACGCTTGACGACGTGCGCGGGCGACAGCCCACGTTGTTCCGCAGTGATCACCACGACGACGCGTTCTACCAGGCCATCTACGAGAAGCTCATGACCACCGGCTCCTGGTGCGGCGAGATCTGGCGACGCCGCAAGGACGGCGACGTCTTCCCGGCGCTGCTCACGGTCACGCGGATCGTCGGCGACACGCCCGATGACACGTTCTACGTGGACTTCTTCACGGACATGGCCGCCTACAAGCAGCACGAACAGCGGGTCGAGTTCCTGGTGCACCACGACGTGCTCACGGAGCTACCGAACCGTTTCCTGCTCATGGACCGCCTGGCCGGCGCGCTGGCACGCGCACGCCGGAAGGATAACGCGCTCGCCGTGCTGTTCGTGGACATCGACAACTTCAAGGCCCTGAACGATCGCCACGGCCACGCCGTGGGTGATGCCGTACTGCGGGCCGCGGCCCACCGGTTCCTGTGGTGCGTTCGCGAAGGGGACACGGTCGCCCGGCTGGGCGGCGACGAGTTCGTCATCCTGCTGGAGGAGCTGGGCTCACCGGACGACGCCGCTACCATCGGCGAGTCCATTCGCGCGGCCTTCGCCGCTCCGGTCCACCACAACGGCGTGGATCTGGAGATGACGATCAGCATCGGAATCAGTCATTATCCGTCAGATGCAACCGAACCCGATGCACTGATCGACCGGGCAGACGCCTCCATGTACCGGGCCAAACGCGCCGGGCGGAACCGGGTCGACCGGATCATCGCGGGACCTTACAGCCGATAGCAGTACAGCAGAGGGCCGCGCGCACCATGACGGAAACGGTGAAGTACCTGCTCGACGAAACCCGCATCCCCCGCCAGTGGTACAACATCAACGCGGACCTGCCCGAGCCCATGGCACCGGTGCTGCACCCGGGCACCCACCAGCCGGTCACGGCGGACGACCTGCTGCCGCTGTTCCCGCGTGGGGTGATCGAGCAGGAGATGAGCAGCGAGCGCGAGATCGACATTCCGGAACCGGTCCGCGCCGCCTACCGGCAGTGGCGCCCGGCGCCGCTGTACCGCGCGCGCCGCCTGGAGCAGGCCCTGGGCACCCCGGCACGCATCTACTACAAGTACGAAGGCGTCAGCCCCACCGGCAGTCACAAGCCGAATACGGCCGTGGCCCAGGCGTTCTACAACCATCAGGAAGGTGTGAAACGCATCACCACCGAGACCGGAGCCGGCCAGTGGGGGTCCTCCCTGGCGCTGGCTGGCGCCATGTTCGGCCTGGAGATCGCCGTCTACATGGTCAAGGTGAGCTTCCAGCAGAAGCCGTACCGGCGGGCGTTCATGGAGAGCTTCGGTGCCGAGTGCATCGCCAGCCCCAGCAACACCACCCAGGCCGGCCGGGCCATTCTGGCCGACCATCCGGACAGTACCGGCAGCCTGGGCATTGCCATCAGTGAAGCGGTGGAGATGGCCGTGCAGCGCGACGACACCCGCTACGCCCTGGGCAGCGTGCTCAACCACGTCCTGCTGCACCAGACCGTCACCGGCATCGAGGCGCGCGAACAGATGGCCATGGCCGACGACGAGCCGGACGTGGTGATCGGCTGCACCGGCGGTGGCAGCAACTTTGCCGGGCTAGTGTTTCCCTTCCTGGGCGACCAGCTGCGCGGCGGCAAGACCATGGAGTTCATCGCCGTGGAGCCCGCCGCCTGCCCGACCCTGACCAAGGGGCGCTTCGCCTACGATTTCGGCGACACCGCGCACCTGACACCTCTGACCAAGATGCACACCCTGGGCTCCGGCTTCGTGCCCTCGGGCTTCCACGCCGGCGGTCTGCGCTACCACGGCATGGCGCCGCAGATCAGCCACCTGACCGATCTCGGCCTGATCAAGCCCCGGGCCTATGAACAGCTGGAGTGCTTCGCCGCCGGTCTGGAGTTCGCCCGCGCCGAAGGCATCATCCCGGCGCCGGAGGCGAATCACGCCGTCAAGGCCGCCCTGGACGAGGCACGCCAATGCCGGGAGACCGGCGAGAGCAAGGCGATCCTGTTCAACCTGTGCGGCCACGGCAACTTCGACATGCAGGCGTACACCGATTATCTCGCCGGCAAGCTGCACGACCAGGAGTATGCCGAATCCGAGGCGGCCATGGCTCTTTCCGGGCTGCCATCGGTATGAGTCCCTGCCGGGTCACCATGCGCCATGGCGCGCGCCCACGGAGGCATTGAATGTCTGAGCTTCTGCTGATCGTTACAGCTATCGGCGTGGTAGCGCTGGTGGTCTGGCTGCGGCGCCGGCGCGGCGCTGTCGACCCCGGGAACGACCGGCTCACCCGGGCCTGCTCCGGCGACCAGGCCCAGGCGCAGCGACTGGAGGATCTGGAACATGCCCAGTCGCCCGAGCCACTGAGCCGCAGGGAGGCGCGAAAGCGCGCCCTGGAGCGGCTCATCGATGACCGGTCCACGTGACCCGCACTCCGCCCCTCGGGCCACCACCGGTCATCAACCGGTCATGTAACAGAAACGTCATATTCATCTACTTGTAACCTCCCGGCCTTTCGGGCACGCTTCCCCCGGCTCAAGAACAAGGGTTGCCTCGATTACTCATGTCCCAACCCCAACTGCCCCAGTCGTCCGACTCGGCACTGGCACGCGCCCAGACGTCTCCGGAAGCGCCGGCGTGGATGCGAGGCCTCTACGCCGGGCTGTTCCTGTACCTGTTCCTCTCCGCCCTCAACGTCATGAGCGGCGGGCTGGGCATGTTCGGCGACGAGAGCGACTGGATGGAGCGGGCGTTCGCCTACGGCGAGAACCCGTTCATCGCCCTCATGGGCGCGGTGCTGGTCACGGTGCTGGTGCAGAGTTCCTCGTTTACCACCGCGCTGATCGTCACCCTGGTCGCGGCCGGGGACATGCCGCTCGGCACGGCGGTGTTCGCCATCATGGGTGCCAATATCGGCACGGCGGTCACGGGCGTCATCGTCTCGCTGGCGAACATCCGCATCCGCCGTAACTTCCGACGGTCGTTCACCGCTGCTCTGCTGCACGATTTCTTCAACCTGCTCACGGTTGCCATCCTGTTCCCGCTGGAGTGGATCTCCGGCGCCATGCACGAGCAGGGGCGCGGGCTGCTGACGCGGCTGGCGAACTGGCTGAGCGACCTGATCGGGCTGGAAGAGGTGGCGAACCCGAACAGCCCCGTGCGCGTGATCACACGGCCCATGGTGGAACTGTTCGAGTGGCTGACGGGGCTTGCCACGCCGACGGTGATGGCCCACGGGCTGTTCATGGCGGCCATGGGCCTTCTGCTGATGTTCGTCTCGCTGGTGTTCATGGTGCAGAACCTGCGCGGCGCCCTGCTGCGGCGCATGGACGGGCTGTTCCGCACCTACTTCTTCCGCACCGACATCCGCTCCTACCTGGTGGGTGTGTTCTCGACGGTGATGGTGCAGTCGAGCACCATCACCACCAGCCTGATGGTGCCGCTGGCCGGGGCCGGCGTCGTGCCCATGCGGCGGGTCTTCCCGTTCATGATCGGCGCCAACCTGGGCACCACCGTGACCAGCATTCTCGCCGCCACGGCCAATCCGGTGTCCGCCGCGATGACCGTGGCGCTGTTCCACGTGTGCTTCAACCTGATCGGCACGGCCATCTGGTACCCGCTGCGCCGGCTGCCGGTCATGCTCGCCACCTGGTACGGCCGCCTGGCGGCAAACGCAACCCGTTATGCGTTCGCGTTCCTGTTCTTGATATTCTTGATACTGCCGGTGGCAGGGATTGTCCTCACCGAGCTACTGATCATCCATGGATAACGCCCCGCGGGGTTACTGAATGTTTCGACAGCTTTATTCGGCGCTGACCGCCGACAACACACTGGATCAGGCCTTCTCGGAGCTCACCGAGATGCTGGACCACGCGTCGTGGATGTTCATCCGCGCCAATAACGTGCTGCACAACTCCGTGCCGGCACGGGATGTGCGCGACAGCATCTACGCCCGGGACCGAGCGATCAACGAGCTGGAACGCTCCATCCGGCGCAAGGTGCTGCGGCACTTGACGGTCAACCCCGGCTACGATGTCGCGGTCAGCCTGGCGCTGATGAGCGTCGCCAAGGATGCGGAGCGCATCGGCGACTACTGCAAGAACGTGTTCGAGGTCGGGCAGTTCTACACCCAGGGCTTCCATGTCCCCAAGTACCAGGAGCCGCTGGACCATGTCGCCGAGGAGACGGTGGAGATGTTCCGCATGGTCTCCGACGCCTGCCGCAAGTCCGACGAGGCCAAGGCGGAGGCGGCGCTCAGCAAGGTCCGCGACATTCGGCATCAGTGCGACAAGGTGATCCAGGAGCTGTTCGCCGACGAGAACGAGATCGAATTCCACGAAGCCGTGGCCTACTCCCTGCTCGCGCGCCATTACAAGCGCGTCGCCGCGCACCTGGCCAATATCGCCACCGCCGTCCTCGGGCAGGTGGAGGATCTGGACTTCTACACGGAAGACTGACTCGTGCATCGCGGCCATGCCGGCGTGATAAACGCCGCCATGGCCGCCGATTGATACGACCCATCGGATTTGCCTGGCGCATAAGTTCTGTATAACTTATCGTGCGCAAGACGTGCTGCGGCAGGGCCTCCCGCCCCTGGATGCCGTTCCACCCCGTGACCAACACTCGTCCGTATCCGGCCGCTAGCGCCGGATCAGCCACTACGGAGACGCCCATGCGCTATACCGCCAAAGAGGGGTTCCGCCACGATGATACGCCGCGTCTCGGCGTGCTGATCGCCAACCTCGGGACACCGGACGCCCCCACGACGCCCGCATTGCGCAAGTACCTGGCGCAGTTCCTGGCAGACCCGCGGGTCATCGAGCTCCCACGTATCGTCTGGCGCGCCATCCTGCACGGCATCGTCCTGCGGACGCGGCCGAAGAAATCCGCCGCGGCCTACCGTGAAGTCTGGAGCGAAGACGGCTCCCCCCTGCTGGTGACCGGGCTGGCACAGACCCGGGGCATCGGCGAGCGGCTCGCCGAGCGACTGGAAGGTCCCGTGGCGGTGGAGCTGGCCATGCGCTACGGCAGCCCGTCCATGGCCGAAGGGCTGCAGAAACTGCGCGACCAGGGGGCCGAACGGCTGGTGGTCCTGCCCATGTACCCGCAGTACTCCGGCAGCACCACCGCGTCCACGTTCGATGCTCTCGCCGACGAGCTCAAACAGTGGCGGTGGATTCCCGAATTGCGTTTCATCGGCCAGTATCACGACGACGAACGCTACATCCGCTGCCTGGCAGACAGCATCCGCGAACACTGGCAGGCGCACGGGCGTGGCGAGAAACTGCTGTTCTCCTTCCACGGCACCCCCAAGCGCTACCTCCTGAACGGCGACCCCTACCACTGCCAGTGCCTGAAGACGGCGCGGCTGGTTGCCGAGGAGCTGGAGCTCACCCGTGACGACTGGATGGTGTCGTTCCAGTCACGGTTCGGCAACGAGGAGTGGCTGAAGCCGTATACCGACGAGACGATCACCGAATTCGCCCGCTCCGGCATGAAGACGCTGGACGTGATCTGCCCCGGTTTCTCCGCGGACTGCCTCGAGACGCTGGAGGAGATCGAGGGGGAGAATGCCGAGTACTTCGAGGAGAACGGCGGCGAGTCACTGCGCTACATCCGCTGTCTCAACGATCGCAGCGACCACCTGGACATGCTCACGGACCTGCTGCTGGAGCATGTCCAGGGGTGGCCGGAGGCTGGCGGCCCGCCCCGCGGCCTGCGTGATCAGCAGGCCACCCGCGATCGCGCCCTGGCCCTGGGAGCGGAGAACTGATGCGCCGCTGGCTCGGCGGCCTGCTGATGGTGCTGCTGCCGGCACTTGCCGCCGCCGGATCCATTGAACCAAGCGACGCGTCGCCCACCCGTGACGACACGCCGGTGCTGACCCTTATCCAGAACGGTGAACGCACCACCCTGTCCCTGGCGGATATCGAATCCGTCGGGTTGTACGAAGCGGACATCACCCACTTCGAGGGGCTGGATGGCGTCTTCACCGGGGTTAAACTGCAGGCGTTCGCGGACGCATACGGGCTGAACGATGCGCGTCGCATACGCTTCATCGCCGCGGACGACTACACCATCTTCCTGGAACCGCAGGCGTTGACCGAGCGGGAGTTCCTGCTGGTCACCCGCTTCGAAGGCGAGCCCGTGCCCAGAGACATGCTCGGACCGTTGATGCTGATCGTGCCGGAGGAGGAACAGGCAGTCCTCGCCGGGGAGACGGCCATGACCGACTGGATGTGGGCGATTACCGAGATCCGTGCGCGATGAACCCGCGCCGCCGGCTGCGCTATACGCTGGCGGCGGCGTTTGCGCTGCTGGTAACGGCGCTGGGGACGGCCTCGTGGCTGTTTGTGGACAACGCCGGCCGGTACATCGGGGCCGACTACACCGCCTTCGCCAGCAACCTGGTTCGTGGCCAGCATGAGACCAGCCTGCTGCGCTACCAGACCGAAACGCTGCTGGCACACCCCCGCCCGGAGCACCGGGAACAGCTGCTGAGCACGCTCGCCGTCATCCGCAGTCGCGAGCACACCACCCGTCACGGCCTGGAGCAGCGGGAACTGGACCCGGACGCCTACGGGCCGGTCGTGGCCGAGTTCGACGACGTGAACGCGCGCCTGCCCCGCCTGGAGTCGCTGGTGGACAGGGCCGTGGATCACCCCGAGGTGCACGAGGAGCTGGACATGCTCGCCATGGAAGTGGAGGACACCCTGGCGTTCATCTACAGCCAGCTGCACCAGATCAACCATGCCGCGGCCGCCGAGCAGCGGCGGATGACCCGCTGGCTCTCCATCGCCGTCGTCACCCTTGGGGTGCTGGTCCTGGCCATCATCGGCGTCCTGCTCTGGACCATCGACAAGGTCGTGGGCCAGAAGACGGCGTTGGAGCGCCTGACCGTCACCGACTCGCTGACCGGTCTGCCGAACCGGCGTGCCATGGTGCAGCGCATGGAGCAGACCCTGTCCCTGGCGCAACGCAACGGGCGGCCGGTCAGCCTCGCCCTGATCGACGCCGACCACTTCAAGACCATCAACGACCAGGATGGCCACCCGGTTGGCGATGCCGTGCTACGCGCCCTGGCGCAGCACCTGGGTCAGCAGGTGCGGCAGACCGACCTGCTGGCGCGCATCGGCGGCGAGGAGTTCGGGCTACTGATGCCGGAAACGGACGAGCACGGGGCACACGAGCTGTGCGAACGGCTGCGGGACTCCGTCGAGAGCCTGCCGCTGCCGGTGATCCGGTCCGGCCCCACGCTCACCGTCAGCATCGGTGTGGCCACAGGCCACCCGGACCGGGGCATCAACTTCAACACCCTGTACCTCAAGGCGGACCAGGCGCTCTATGCCGCCAAGCACGCAGGCCGCAACCGCGTCGTCAGCCAGCCCTGAGGAACCGCAGAATGCCGCCCAGGGCAATGAAGACCCCGACGAACAGCGCCGCGTAGGCCAGCAGCGAGCGCAGCAGGCCCACCTCCAGTGCTCCAGCCACCATGGCCAGAAGTGCGGCCAGGGATGCCAGCGCGATCAGCGTCCCCGCCAACAGCCATGCAGCGGCACGCCACACTAGCGGTGCAGCCAGCAGGCGGACTGGTGTCCCGGGCGTGGCTCGAACACGGGCGGGTCATCCACGTTGCAGGTGCCCGCCATGGCCTGCGGACAGCGCGGATGGAACCGACACCCCGGCGGCGGGTGCAACAGGCTCGGCGGCTCGCCCAGGGGCACGTCGCGCTGGTGCTGCGCATTGGCCGCATCCACATCGGCAATGGCCGCGAGCAGGGCCTGTGTGTAGGGGTGCTGCGGGTGATCCAGCAGCGCGTTGACCGGCGCCTGCTCCACCACCCGGCCGGCGTACATGACGAAGATCCGGTCGGCGTAGTGGCGCACGGTGGACAGGTCGTGGGTAATGAAGGCGAGGGTCAGCTCCCGCTCGGTCTGGATCCGGCGCAACAGGTTGAGGATCTCCACCCGCACCGAGGCGTCCAGCATGGACACCGGCTCGTCGGCGATGATCAGGGACGGCTCCAGCACCAGCGCCCGGGCGATGACCACGCGCTGCTGCTGACCGCCGCTCAGCATGTGCGGGAACTTCTCCAGCACGGTCTCGGCCGGCCCCAGGCGCACCTCGTCCAGCACCTGCCGGATGCGCCGCTCCTGCTCCTGGCGATCGGTGACACCGTGGATCCGCAACGGCTCCGCGAGGATGCGACGGACATCCATGAACGGCGGCAGGGCGCCGTAGGGGTCCTGCTGCACGTAACCCACGCTGGCGCGGTACCACTGCATGTCCTTCCCCGCCAGTGCACTCAGGTGATGGCCGTCGAAGACCACGTCGCCGTGGGTGGGCCGGTACAACCCCAGCAGGGTGCGCGCCAGGGAGCTCTTGCCGCAGCCGGATTCGCCCACGAACGCCACCGATTCGCCGCGTTCGAGATCGAAACTGACGCCATCCACGGCGCGCACGGAGCCGACCCGAAGAAACCCCCACTGCCGCAGCTCGAACCACGTGTGCAGGTCCCGCACCGACAACAGCGGCGCGGCCTGCGCTGCGGCGCCCGCCGCACTCGGGTTGGCACTCATGCGTCACCTCCACTCCGGGCATCCGGCGCGTGCAGCCAGCAGCGGACCTGCCGGCGGGCCGAGACCCGGAACGGCTCCGGCTCCCGATCGCAGCGCCCGAAACGCGACGGACACCGGTCCGCGAAACGGCAGCCACCGGGGACGTCGATGAGGTCCGGCGGCTGTCCGGGAATATGCGCCGGCTCTTCCTCCTGACGCAGCCGCGGCACGCTGGCCATGAGCATCTGCGAATAGGGGTGGGCCGGCTCGTGAAAGAACTCATTGGCATCGGCCACTTCCACGATCTGACCGGCGTACATCAGGGCAACGCGGTCGGCGATCTCGCTGGAGGTGGCCACATCGTGGGTGATCAGCATGAAGCTGGTGCCCTGCTCCTGCTTGATGCGCTTGAGCACGTTCATGATGCTGGCCTGGGTCAGCACGTCCAGGGCCGACGTGGGCTCATCGAGGATCACCAGCTCGGGCTCGGTCACCAGCGCCATGGCCAGCACCACGCGCTGTCGCATGCCGCCGGAGAGCTCAAAGGGGTAGCGCTGCAGAAAGTCGGTGGACACGCCCACCAGCTCGAAGGTCTTTGCCACCCGTTCCATGGCCCGCTGCCGCGACCACCCCAGGTGCACGCGCAAGGGCTCCGCCACCTGCTCGCCCACCCGCACGACGGGGTTGAGGGCGTTCATGGCCGCCTGCATGACCATGGCGATGCGGGTCCACTGGACGTCGCGCCGGAACGCCTCCTCACCCAGGGCCATGATATCCGTTTCACCCAGCATGATACGGCCGGAGAAGCGATGCACGTTACGCGGCAGCACCCGCAGCAACGCCTTGGCCAGGGAGCTCTTGCCGCAACCCGACTCCCCCAGCACCACCAGCGCCTCATTGGCGCGGATATCGAAGTGCACGCCGTCCACCGCCCGGGCGATGCCGCGGCGGGTCTGGTAGTGGAGCTGCAGGTCTTCGACGCTGAGCAGTGTCTTCGCCACCATGATTACTGCGTCCTCAGCCGCGGATTGAACACCCGGTCCAGGGCGAAGCCGAGCATGGCAAAGCCGAGACCGGTGAGCATGAGCAACAGCGCCGGTGATACCACCCAGTAGTAGAAGCCGTTGTAGAGCGCACTCTGCACCTGGGCGTCATTCAGCACCTTGCCCCAGGTGGGCAGCACCGGATCACCCAGCCCCAGCACCGCCAGCGAGGCCTCCAGGAACACGTAGGTGGGGATCAGCGTGACGAACGTCGGGATCAGCACCGGCAGGATCCGTGGAATCATGTAGCGCAGGATGATGCGCGTGTTGCTGGCGCCGTAGGCCCGCGCCGCCTCGATGTACGGCGCCTGCCGGATCGGCAGCAGCATGGCGCGGTACATCTTGATGCCGGCACTGAAGATGCCCAGGGCGATCACCACCCCGAGCATCAGCCAGATACTGGTGGAGTACAGCGTCCCCACCATGACCAGTATGGGCAGCAGCGGCAGGATGATGTTCACCTCGGTCAGCCGCTGGATGGTGGCGTCCACCAGCCCGCCGAACCAAACGCCCGCCGCGGCGATCACCAGGGTGGTGACGGTGGTCCCCACCGCGGCCAGCAGCCCGAACGCCAGGGCCACCGGCGTGCCCCAGAGAAGCGCCACCATGAGATCCCGTCGCTGGTGATCCGTGCCGGCGATGCCGTGCACCCGCCCGTAGACGGCCAGCTCCGCGTCCAGCGTCGCATCGTCGCCGAAGAGCATGGCGTCCACCACCAGCTCGTAACGACCCGACACCGGCTCCGGCGCGTCACCCGGATCGGCACCGGCAAACAGCCCGATGTGGGGTGGATGGCCCAGGCGCCCCTCCAGGGAGCGGTCCTGGGAGATGGACACGCGGTCGTCTCTGGCGATGCGCTGGGTCCCGAGCGGGATGATGTCGCCGTCCGGAGTTCGCCAGCTCAGGCGCACGAACCCCTGCCGGTCGGCCCCGCGCGACTGCAGGAACAGATTGATCTCGCTGGGAAAGTCGTCGTAGGGAAAATCGAAACCCATGGGGATGCGCAGTTGCCGCCCGCCGTCGAACGTCTGCTGCTGGACGTCGACATCGTCGCTGTCGACGGTAATGGTCTCGGGCTTGTTACCACCGAACAGCCGGTCCGCCCAGACGGGCCCGGCGTTGACGGGGTGCATCTGCCACTCTTCGCCACCTCGCCACTGCTCCAGCGCCTGGGAGTAGGGGATGACGATGACGGTGTACACGGACAGGCCGATCAGGAACGCGATCAGCGCCATGCCGCCGATGGCGGACGGGTACTCCCGCAGCTCGCGCAGGCCGCTCAACCAGCGATTCATCGGTTATCCCCCTCAATACCCACCCGCACGCGCGGGTCGAGAATGGCGTAGAGGATATCCAGCAGGAACACGGTCAGCGCCAGCAGGTAGGCGAAGATCACCACCGACCCGATGATCACCGGGGTATCCCGGTAGCCGATGGCCTGGAACAGCAGGGTGCCCAGGCCGGGCCAGTTGAACACCTGCTCCAGGATGATGGCGCCGCTCCAGAGCCCGATCAGCATCAGGGCAAAGCTCGTGACGATGGGTGACAGCGTCGGCCGCAGGATGTAGCGCCGTTCGATCAGCGACGACGGCAATCCCTTGGCCCGCGCCATCTCCACGTAATCCTCGCTGGAGTGGATGAGGAAGAAGGTTCGCCAGGAGTAGATGGAGATGAAGATCGACGAGATGAACATGGCGGTCACCGGCAGCACCATGTGGCGCATGACACTGAGCGCATAGGCCCAGCTGTCCTCCGGCGGGGGAATGTCCACCATGCCGCCGGGCGGCAGTACAGGCACCAGAAAGGCGAAAATCAGGATCAGGAAGATGCCGTAGAACCATCCGGGCGCCGCGGAGCTCGGGGCCAGGGCAATCACGGACCGGTCCGTGGGGCTGCCGTAGCGTCGCGACAGCCACAGGGCCGCCCAGACGGAGACGAAGAACACCAGCAGGTTGGCGGTGCCGAACAACAGCAACGTTGCCGGTAATCGCTCGACGATGATCTGGTAGACATCCCGCGAGCCGCTGTCACTGTGCATTTCCTCGGCTCGGCCCAGATCCAGCTGCATGCCCTGGAGGAGGTAATCGATGCTGCGGACCATGAACGGCTCATCCAGGCGCCGCCGCTCCACCTCCAGCTGCACCTGGCGTTCAATGAGCTCGTTGCGCTCCTCCGACGGCATGTCGAAGAACGACGGGTCGGCGCGCACCTGTTCGGAGACGGTGGCGCGGATCTGGAGCATGCGCAGGTCATCCACCTGACCACCCATGTTGGCGATCAGGATGGTGAGGTAGACCCCCACCAGGACCGTGAGAACCAGTGCGATCAGCCGCTTGCCGGTGAAGGTGGCGATGCGGCGCAGATCCCGTAACCAGCCGGTGCGGGCCGGCGTTGCGGCAGGCAGCGCGCTCACAGGTCATCCTCCAGCAGTTGCGTGCCCGCCGGCACCGTCGCAAAGGCGTGGGAGGCGAAGGCCGGCAGGGCGACGTCCCGGGAGGTGATGGCCACCTCGAGGCTGTTGGCACCGAAGCCGAGCTCGGCCAGTTCCTCGCGGCTCAGGTCAACATGCCAGCCGCCGTCATCGCCGCGCTCGGCCTCGCCGCGATGCCGCAGCTGCCCGTCACCATCGAACAGCAGATACTGCACCTGCTCGATCGCCTCCGCCTCGTACGGCTCACCATCGTAGGTGATGTGCACCGGGAAACGCACGCTGTCGTCGTCCGGCGTGACCGTCATGGGGCCATCCATGACCACCTCGGGGATGCGCGGCCGGGTGAAACGCAGCCACTTGTCCGCGCGATCCGGAAAATCCTCGTACCGGCGCAGCACCACGGTGCGTTCCACGGGGTAGACCGCGTGCAGGTAGAAGGGACCATCCCCCACCCAGAAATGGTTGCGCTCCGCGTACCAGTCCGCCAGGGCGGCGTAACGGGCCTCCGGCTCGCCGTCGCGCAAGTGCTCGGTCAGGACATTGGCGTACGGCACGAAACCGACCTCGCTGGCGGTCTCCAGGCCCCGCCGCAAGACCCCGAGACTCGGTCCGGCGATCAGGCTCATCCAGTCCACTTCCATGCGGTCAGCCTTGTTCGACGAGAACGCCAGCTCGCCGCTGCGCTCCGCGAGAATGCCAAGCGCCAGGGTATGCCACGGCTGGGCGGACGGCGTGCGCTGGGCGACGATGGACTCGGCATCCGGGAAGATCTGGTCGCTGTAGATCTCGATCTCCAACGGATCCGTCGCAACGATGCGCCAGCCGCGGAAGTGGCGCTGGAACACCTCGAACGACGGCATGTGGCTGGGATCGAACAGGCTGCTGGCCTCATCCGCACGGGCAAAGTTGAGGACCCAGGGCAGCACCACATCGGCCATGGACACCTGGGTGCCGTCGTGCCAGCGGCGCTCCAGGTAGTCGTCCTCGTAGACCACCCGCGTCCGGGTACGCGCCGTTACCCCGTCCTCGTGCTTCTCGCCCACGGTAATGAAGCGGCTGGCTTCGCCGTCCCAGTCGATCAGGGCATCGTCCGGCACCTGGATCTCCTCGGCAAACTCCAGGCTCAGCCAGTCGTGGGTCCGCTCCACCGGCACGCCCTCCTGCACGGTGACCTCCGCCGAGGCGATGCGCTGGGGCCAGTACAGGCCGGTGAAGGGATCGGGCAGCAGGGGACTGTCGCCGAGGGCCCGGATGATCATGGTGTCGAACAGCCAGTTACTGCCGGCCACCGGGTTCCACGGCTCGGTCAGCAGGCTGGGCGCAGCGAACACCGCGCGACCGCCGATGCGGTCACGGAAGCGCAACGTGTAGGGCCACAGTCGCGAGCCGGCGATCCCGCCCGCCAGGTCGGCCGCCAGTTCCACATTCTCGGCGCGCGGGATGGCGTTGACCTGGTCCACCAGCCAGATGCGCGCGGAATCACGCATGGCGAGCTCCATGCCCCGGGCCATCAGCTCACGCCGCTCCTCGCTGGAGCCGTAGTCCCGGCGCTGCAGGCGTTCCGCGATCTCGTCCAGCTCCGGGTCGGGGTCATACGCCTGCCAGAGTGGCTCCGGGCGCCCGCGGGGTGTGTAGTAGAAGCTGAGGTTGTCGGAGACATCGCGACTGATGACCGGGGATACCCAGCTCCCGGTGTAGGCGTGCCAGCGGCCCGCGGCCGGATCGCCACCGATCCAGATCCGCGACGCCTCTTCGGCCGTGCGGTACTGCCGCTCGACCCGGAACCCCTCGTCCTCGAGCAGGTTGGCCACGTAATCACCCACCCGTGTGCGGGCATCCTCCGAGCGGATCAGCACGATCAGCCGGACGGGACGGCCGTCGTACATCCAGCGGCCGCGCTCCAGCGTTGCGCCCAGTGCCTCCATCTCCTCGCGGATGACCTCGCGTGCACGCTCCGGATCGTAGCCGTACTCCAGTTCCAGCGCGCGCGCGGTGTCAGCGAGACGGGCGTAATCGGGAAAGGCGGTATTGATGGGCAGGGTACGGGGGACGGCAAGCCCGCCGTAGATCTCCTCGGCAATGTGGCGGCGGTTGATCAGCCAGTTCATGGCCTCGCGGATTTCGCGCACCGCGAACGGGTTCAGCTCGCCGGTGTCCAGCTCCGGGCCGGCGGGATTGAGGGTCAGCTCGCCGGAGGTGCCGTAGGCTTGCTCGTAATCGGCGCGCGACGAGTCGCGCAGCCGATTGAACACGGTGTTGTTGGTCACCCCCTGGGCGAAGACGTGGTGGGAGCCACCCTCGATCAGGCCGGCGACCTTGCCCACATCGGACTCCTGGCTGAACACCACTTCGTCCACCAGCGCGCCGCGGCGGTCTCCCGGATCACCGTCGGATTCCCCCGACACGTCTCCTGCCGGCGGGTCCGACGGTGAGCCGCCGCCGAAACGGAACGCGAGGATGACGACAAGCAGGCCGGCGGCAAGCAGGAACAGCAGTTTTCGCATGAAGAACGTCTACCCGTAACGGTGGGTGATGGGGATCCCGCTCGTCAGTTCCGTCAACAGGCTGCCACATTCCTCGCCCCGGGCACACCGTTCGCCGGGGAGGAATTGCGCACGAACCGGAGGACGATGGTATTCTTGTGCACATGAGTACCAGAAGCCACCATTTTCCGTTGGCACGCGAGCAGGTGAAACCGATGCTCGAGCGGTTCGGTATCCAGCCGACCCAGCAGCGCATCGATATCGCCCACATGCTCTTCCAGCGCCCGCAGCACCTGTCCGCGGACCAGGTGCTGGCGCAGGTGAACGCGACCTACGGACACGTCTCCAAGGCAACGGTCTACAACACGCTGGGCCTGTTCGTCCGGCACGGGCTGATCAACGAAGTGCTGATCGAGCCCGACCGGACGCTCTACGATTCGAACACGGCGGATCATCACCACGTGTACAACATGGACACCGGTGAGCTGTCCGATATCCCTGCGGGCCGCCTGGCGATCCAGGGTGATCTCGGGCTGCCGGAGGGCACGGAAGTCGAGGGCATGGAGGTGGTGGTCCGTGTGCGCAGCCGCGCCGCTCAGTCAGCCGACCGCTGACTGCCGCTACCCCCTCGTCAACAACGCCAAGATGGTCTAGACTGAGTCTAAGTCGCATTCCTGAAGCGGCAGGTTTCAGCCGGAGTCTGAATCATGGAATACCCCCAACTGAAAAAAGCGGGCCTGAAGACGACGCTGCCCCGGGTCAAGGTGCTGGAGCTGCTGCAGTCCCTGCAGCAGCAGGATGGCCAGCACCACCTGACTGCCGAGGAGGTCTACCGGCGCCTGTCCGATGCGGGCTCCGATTTCAGCCTGGCAACGGTCTACCGGGTGCTGTCCCATTTCGAGAGCGCCGGCATCGTTCTGCGGCACCACTTCGAGGGCGGGCAGGCCCGCTTCGAGCTGGCCGATGGCGGCCACCACGACCACATCGTGTGCGTGAACTGCGGCAAGGTGGAAGAGTTCGTGGACGACGTCATCGAGAACCGCCAGAAGAGCATCGCCCAGCAGCGGCAGTTCGACCTCCGCGAATACAGCCTGGTGCTGTACGCCAACTGCCTGCGCGAGTGCGACCGGCAGGACGAGACCGCCGACTGATCGCCCCGCCACTCCGGCGGCCGGACGAGCCGGCCGCCGGAGTGAGTCCGTGCCCTACTTTCCTTTCTTCTTCTTGCTGTCCGGTTTCTCGGACCCCTGGTGCGCGAGCGCGCCCGCCTGGTCCAGACGCGGGTGATTCTCGCGGAACGCCTTGTGCGCGTCCGGCATGGCGTCCAGTGCTTCCACGGTACGGTGAATCACGTGGACCGCCGCGAGCAGGTCGCCGGTGTGGCCGGTCTCCGAGATGGTGTGCATGTTGCGGATCGGGAACCCGATGGACGTGGCGGCGCAGTCCACACTGGCCAGCACGCCGGCCATGCCGTCGGTTCCGGTATCGGCACCGCACACGTCCCGCTGCAGGGGGATGTTGTGGGCGTTGGCCGCGGACTCCACGACCCGGTTGAGCTGTTCGCTGGCGATCGCGCCCACCGCCAGGGTGAACCCCTTGCCCATCTCCAGCGGTTGCATGCGCCGGTCACCGATGCCGGGCGCGGCCACGTAATCGTGGTTCACGTCCACGCCGATAATGGCGTCGGGCTCCAGTTCACCGGCAAACACGCGGCTACCGAGGCGGCCGATCTCCTCGTAGGTGGCCATGGCGAACATCACCCGGATGTTGTTCGTACCACCGGCCTCGGCGACCAGGCGCGCCACTTCCGCCGTGACGAAGCAACCCAGGCCGTTGTCCAGGTAGGCGCCGTAGAAGGTGTCGGGGCTGAAGCCCTTGCGGATGGGGCGGTTGAGAATGATGGAGTCGCCCGGCCGCACGCCGAGGTTCTCCACCTGCTGCTTCTTGTTCTCGCCGTGGATCTGCAGCTCCACGTACAGCTGCTCTTTCTTGATCCCCTTCTCGCCGGTACGCAGGGCGTTCTCGGCGAAATGGATGGCGCCGAGCGCCTCGACGGTGCCACCTTCGATCACGCGGTAGCTGCCGGGCTGCTTCGGGTCTTCGCTGAACAGCTTCACCTCGTGGCCGACCAGCGTCATGGGGAGGAAGGAGTCACTGTTGATCCAGATCTTGCCGTCATCGCCGATGGAGCGCACCTGCATGCGGATCTTGTCGGCGTGGCCGATGATCATGACGCTGAACAGGTCGTCACGGCCCGGATGGGTATCCAGCACGACGCCGGCGTGGCCCTTGAACTGATGAACATGCCAGTCCTTCGGCGCAAAGCCCTCGAAGTAGGGCTTGAGCACGCCGAACGTCATGGCGCCTTCCAGGCCGACAGGGCTGGGAGCAGCGAGAATGTCCCGCATCAGGTTAAACTGCCGCTCGGGCATGGGCTGGGTCCAGGGCTGCTTCGCTTCGGTCATGGTTCTCTCTTCCTGTTACGGTTCGCGGTGACTCAGTCTGACAGATTCTACAAGAGCAGGGCGGCCCGACGCGCGCGTCCCGCGCCTGCTTTACAACGGCACAAGGCTCCGGGCACACAATGACAACGCTGCAACGACAGGAACTCCTGGCTTACGGCGCACTGGTCGCCGCGGTCCTGTTCTGGGCCGGCAACGCCGTGGTCGGCCGCGGCATCGTCGGCGAGATCCCGCCCATTGCACTGTCCTTCTGGCGCTGGGTACTGGCGCTGATCATCCTGTTGCCGTTCGCCTGGCCCCACCTGCGGACATCGGCGCCCGTGATCCGCCGACACCTGTGGCTGCTGACGCTGCTCGGGGTCCTCAGCGCCGGGCTGTTCAATACCCTGCTGTATGCGGCGGCCGTCACGACCACCGCCGTGAACATCACGCTGATCAACGCCACCATGCCGGTGGTCATCGCCCTGGCCGCCTGGGCAACGGCCACGGAGCGGCTCACCGCCCGCCAGGGGCTGGGGCTGTGCATCGCCCTCCCGGGCGTGCTGGTCATCATCGCCCAGGGCGATCTGGACCGGCTCACCGGGCTCGGCTTCGCCCCCGGCGACCTGCTGATGACGGTGGCCATCACCAGTTGGGCCATCTATTCGGTGCTGTTGCGCCGCCACCCCCTGGAGCTGCGGCCGACGGTGCTGCTCACGGCGCTGGTGGCGCTCGCCCTGCCATTCATCTTCGCGCTGTACCTGGTCGAGCTGGCCCTGGGGCACACGTTTACTGTGACCACCAGCCAGCTCCCGGCGTTCCTCTACGTGGCCGTATTCCCCTCCATTCTGTCCTATCTGGGCTGGAATCACGGGGTGCGGGTGATCGGTCCGGGGCGTGCCGGCATGTTCATGTATCTCATGCCGTTGTTTGCCGCGGCGCTGGCACTGCCGCTGCTCGGCGAACAGCTGGAGGGGTACCATGGCGCCGGCGCACTGCTGATCCTCATCGGGCTGTACCTGGCCACATGGGGTGCCAGAAAGGCCTAGCGCCCCGTGACCCGGCAAATTCGCCCCGGTTTGCCGTCGAGGCAACGCGTTATAGGATAATGACTAGACCGTCCACCAGACAGGGAGCTTTCCGATGCCCGGCGCACGGCCCGTAACCACCATCATGCTGCTTGCGTTCCTGCCCGTCGCCGCGCTCGCAAACGGCGCGCAACTGGAAGAGCGGGATCGCAACATCTACATCCCCGGCGACGATGACCTGTTCGATCAACTGCGCGTTGCGGCGGCGTACGACGACGAACACATCCAGATTCACTACGAGTACGAGACCGACAACCCCAGCTGGTACCACCAGTACTGGGTGTACGAGGACGGTGACTGGGTGCGCTACGGCTCCGGCTCCCCCGGCCCCGACGAACACGGGCTGTATGAAGACCGCATCTCCATGATGCTGGACGACGGCACCGTGGACGATTTCGCCCGTATGGGCGGCTGGATGACGGTCCAGGAAGGCATGCGCACCCTCTCCAGCGAGGCGGACAGCGACGCCGTGGAGGATCACCCCAAGCTGGGCGAGGACATGGGGCGCAGCGACGTGCGCAAGTACCTGGCCCTGTCACGGGACACCGACGACGAGCGCGAGGCCGCCTGGCAGGACGTCCGTGACGACGACGAGCTGGAGCAGCTGCGGCGCGACGGCAAGTTCCTGGATCTGTGGCAATGGCGCGCCCATCGCAGTAATCCCATGGGCTACGCCGACAACGGCTACGTGCTGCACTACCGGATGTCGTCGGAGGGCCGCGGCATGTTCACGGACAACTGGGACGAGGACGCCGGGCAGCCACGCTACATGTTCGACCCGGACCAGGTGGGCAGCCGGTCCCTGGACTGGGACGCGCTGATCGACCGCGAGTACGGCCAGGATGACCCCTACTACATCTACGAGGGCAATGCGGTCAATTTCGACCCGGACCACGAGTGGGAGGACGGCGACGTCATCCCGCAGCGTTTCCTCCGCCCACCCCAGGGCAGCCGCGGTGCCATCCAGGCGGCAGGCCGATACAGCGACGGCGCATGGCGTGTCACCCTGATCCGCACCCTGGAGACACCGGATGCCATGGACAGCAAGACCCTGGAGGACGGCGGCACCTACAACGTGGCGTTCGCGGTTCACTCCGGTGGCGTGGGAGCGCGCTGGCACCGGGTGTCGCTGCCCCAGACACTCGGGCTCGGGCACGACGACGCCGACATCGTCGCGGTCCGCACGGACGGTGACTTCAGTGACGTAGAGCTGGAGTGGACCGAACTGACGCTGCTCTACCCCGGCCAGGTGAACTGGCAGTGGCTGCACGGGGATCACCCCGGCAGCGAGGCGCTGGCCACGGGCAATCTGGGCGTTCGGGACTTCCACGACATCGAGCAACTGCAGTCATTCATCATCGCCCACGAGAAACGTCTCGCCGAGGGCGATGACGACGAGTAGACGGCGGCGTCAGCGCGCGCGTGCCTGCTGCCGGGCACGCCGTGCCGCCATGAGCACCAGGCGCTGGTAGGCGGCCGGCATCAGACGCTGCATCAGGTCGGCGGCTCGGGCATCGCCGCCGATCAACACCCGCCGCGCGTCCCGGCGCACGCCCCTGATGATGGCGCGGGCGGCGTGCTCCGGGGGTTTGCGCAGAAAGCGGCGCTGGAAATCCTCGCGCAGGGTCCGGTCGTCACCGGCCCCCATCAGCCCGTGGATACTCGGTGACAGGCGGGCCCGGCGGGCAATACCGGTGCTGACCCCGCCAGGGTATACGCAGGTGGCGGACACCCCGCAGGGTGCAAGCTCCAGCTCCTGCCGCAGCGACTCGGTAAACCCGCGCACGGCGAACTTCGTGGCATTGTAGGCACTCATGCCGGGCTGCGCGAACAACCCGAACACGCTGGAGATGTTGACCACGTGCCCCTCGCCGGCATCCACGAGATAGGGCAGAAAGGCCTGGGTACCGTGGATGACGCCCCAGTAGTTCACGCCCGTTACCCAGCGGTAGTCGTCCAGGCTGGCGCCGGTGACGCTGCCGCTGAAGGCGACGCCGGCGTTGTTGATGATGAGATTGATACGGCCGTGGTCCGTGGCCGCGGTCGCCGCCCAGGCCGCCACCTGCTGCCATTCCGACACATCCACCTCGGCAACGGTGACACGGCGGCCCGTCGCCTCGGCCAGGGCCCTGGTCTCGCGCAGCGCCGCCGTGTCCACGTCGCTCAGGGCCAGGTCACAGCCCTGGCGCGCGAGCTCCAGGGCAAGCGCACGGCCAATGCCGTTGCCCGCGCCCGTGATTGCCGCAACGCGGCCGTCGAGATGCTTCAAGCCTGTCCCTCCGCTGGCATCACCTGTCGGCCGCCCGCCCCTGAGTCCCCCGCCGGCACCCGGTGATACGCCTGCAGGTCGAACCGCCGGGTCTGCAGGCGAAAGCGCCAGGTGAAATCGGGCCACAGGGTCACGTTGCGGCCGCTGACGGGGTGCAGGTACCAGCTCCGGCACCCACCCACGTTCCAGACCGTGCCCGACAGCCTCCGCTGGACCCGGGCGTTGAAGGCGTGCTGTGCCTCGGGCCGGACTTCGACACTGGCGATCCCGTGGCGGTCCATGCGCCGGATCGCATCCAGGACGTAACGAATCTGGGACTCGATCATGTAGACCACCGAGCTGTGACCAAGCCCGGTGTTCGGCCCCATGAGCATGAACAGGTTGGGGAATCCGGTGACGGTGGTCCCCTTGTACGCGGACGGACCGCCCTGCCACTCCCGCCCCAGATCGCGCCCGTCACGGCCGAAGATCATGCCCTCCGGAATCGGGTCGGCGGCACTGAAGCCGGTGCCGAAGATCAGCGTATCCACCTGGCGCTCCCGGCCATCGGCATCGATGATGCCGTGCTCGCGGATCTCGCGCACCCCGGACGTAATCAGCTCGACGTTGTCGGCGCACACGGCCGGGTAGTAGTCGTCGGCGATCAGCACCCGCTTGCAGCCGAACGTGTAGTACGGCGTGAGCTTGCGGCGCAGATCCGCGTCAGCGACCTGCCGGCGCAGATGAGCCAGGGCCTGTCGCCGCGGTAGCGCCATCAGGCGCGGCGCGATGGCAAAGGGGAGGACCCGGCCTTCCAGCAGGGTGTAGATCCCGGCCCGCACAACGCGCTGGACCGCCGGGACGGCCCGGTACAGCCGCTGCTGCCACGGCCGCACCGGCCGGTCCGGTTTCGGCACGATCCACGGGGGCGTGCGCTGGTAGAGGTCCAGCCGTTCCACGTGGGGCTGGATCTGCGGCACGAACTGGATGGCGGACGCACCGGTGCCGATCACGGCCACCCGTTTCCCGGCCAGCGTGTGGTCGTGATCCCACTGCTGGGAGTGGAAGGCGTGACCGCGGAAGCGCTCGATGCCGGGAACGTCCGGGAATGCCGGACGCGACAACCCGCCCATGCCGGAGACGACGATGTCACCGGTCCAGGTGTCGCCATTGCTGTCGGTCAGCGTCCAGTACTGGCCGCCGTGATTCCATTGCAGGTGCTCCACGGCGGTCTGCAGGCGCACATGGGGGCATACGCCGTAGCGGTCCGCACAGCGCTGCAGGTAATCGCGGATCTCGGGCTGGGTGGCGTAGCGCCGGGACCAGTCCGGGTTGAGTGCGAACGAGAACGAATAGAGGTGGGACTGCACGTCACAGGCACATCCCGGGTAGTGGTTCACCCACCAGGTGCCGCCAATGCCGCGTTCCTTCTCGAAGACGACGAAATCGTGTTCACCGTAGGCCTTGAGCTGGATCGCCATGCCCAGGCCGGCAAACCCCGAACCGATGATCAGGACCCGGTGGTGGCCGCCCATGCACACTCCCGCCACGTCTGCATTCCTCACAGGACTGCGTCCCAGTATAGACCGGCCGCCACACTTCCAGAAAGAACGCTTGCCCGATTCACATGGACATGGGTACGCGCGGGCTCAGGGCAGAAACTGCTCCTTGACGATGCGCTCCTCCAGATTGTGCTCCGGGTCGAACCACAACGTCAGCGCCCGCTCCGGGTCCTCCCGGATGCTGACGTAACGTACGTCACGCACCTCCGTGAAGTCCGCCACCGCGCTCACCGGCCGCTTCGGCGTCTCCAGGATCTCGAACTCCACGTGGGCGCTGTTGAGAAGCACGGCGCCGCGCCAGCGGCGGGGGCGAAACGCGACGATGGAGGTCAGGGCGAGAATCCCGGCCTTGAGCGGCAGGATCGGCCCGTCGGCAGAGAGGTTGTAGGCGGTGCTGCCGGCCGGCGTCGCCACGAGCACACCGTCACAGATCAGCTCTTCCAGGCGCACGACACCGTCGACCTTGATGCGCACCCGCGCCGTCTGGCGCGTCTCGCGCAGCAGCGACACCTCGTTGATGGCGCTCGCCTCGCGCCAGTTGCCACCGGCCGTCCGTGCGCGCATGTGCAGGGGCTTGATGGTCACGGGCTGGGCATTGGCCAGGCGCTCGTACAGCCCCTCGTTCTGCAGCCTGTTCATGAGAAAACCGACGCTGCCGCAGTTCATGCCGAACACCGGCTTGCCCAGGGTCATGTACTTGTGCAGCGTGCGCAGCATGAGGCCATCGCCGCCGAGCGCGACCAGTACGTCCGCCTCCTCCGGCGGCACGGTGTCGTACTGGGTCAGAAGCGCTGCCTCTGCCTCGCGGGCGTTCTCCGAGGTGCCAGCAATGATCGCGAGACGGGGTCTGTTCATGCCACTCCAGATGGTTTCCGGTACAAATGGGCCGGCTGCGCTCCCTACTCTAACCGATGCACCCCGCGCCTGCGCGAAGACTCACCCGTCCACGCGCTGGCCGGCGTCCCAGCGCGCGGCGGCCTGCTGACCACGCGCCTGGTTCACGGGCAGACAGATGGCGATGGCCACGAGAAACAGGAACGCGCACAGCAGAATCGACCCCTGCAGCCCCACCACGGACTGCAGCAGGCCCAGGGCGACGATGCCGAACATGCCCGCCAGCTTGTTCGCCAACCCCCAGAAACCGAAGAACTCGGCGGCCTTGTCCTCCGGCGAGAACAGTCCGACCAGGGTGCGACTGGCCGACTGGCTGGAGCCCAGGCTCACCCCGGCGAGGCAGCCCACCACCAGGAACAGGTGCTGCGCTTCCCACTCCACGGCGAAGGTGTGGTTGATGAACTCGGTCACCTCCGGCGTCCCCCAGATGGCGAGGATGGCGAGGACCCAGAGGGTCAGCGTGCCGATATAGGTCCGCTTGGCGCCGAGGCGGTCCTGCAGGTAACCGAAGCCCAGCGCACCGATGGCCGCGGTAATCTGGACGATGATGAACATGATGTTGCGAATGTGCTCGTCCCAGCCGATCACCTGCGCCCCGTAGATGAAGGCGAACGTGATGATGATGTAGATGCCACCCATGGAGAACAGCAGCGACGTGAGAAAGAGCGCGAGATCCCGGAAGCGGGCGATGTCCCGGACCGTATCCCGGATGCGCCGGAACCCGAGGGCGACGTAGCCCGCACCCGCCGGGCGAGGCCGCGCAACACCCCGCTCACGGAGGAACATGAAGGTGGGGATGGCCGCCAGCAGGAAGAAGCCGGCGGCAAACGGCCCCACCCAGCGGATGCGGTCGAAGTTCTCCGCCGTCGCTTCACCCAGGAATGCCAGCGTGAATGCGGCGGCGAACAGGCCACCGATGTAGCCGAGCGCCCAGCCGAAGCCGGAGATCTTGCCAAGGTCCCGCGACGGCCCGAGATTGGGCAGGAATGCGGCGATGAAATTCTCGCCAATGGAGTAGGCGAAGTTGGAGGCGATGATCAGAACCAGACCCAGGAGAATGTCCCCCGGCTCGACGAACACCAGTAACGCCGTGGCCACCACCGTGGCGATGTAGCTGGCGAACAGGAATCGCTTCTTGCTGGCGGAGTAGTCCATCACCGCCCCGCACACGGGCCCGGTGACCACGACCATGAAGTAGCTCACCGCCAGCGCCAGGCTCCACAGCAGATTGCCGAGGCGGTAATCATCGCCCCGGTCGCCGACGATCACGGTAGTGAAGAGATCGCCGAAGACGACGGTAATGATGAGCAGGGTGTACGCCTGATTGGCGAAGTCGAACATCGCCCAGCCGAAGATCTCCCGCTTGGGCGCGCGCGCCTTCTCCTGCGTGGTTGCTTCGCCTTCGGCGACGCTCATGTACGCCTCCTGCATCGGTTCACGCGTTGCGGCCCCGGTCAGTCAAGCGGGTGCCGCTCGCCATTGTCGAGCATACGATACAGTGCCCAGCCGTCGTCTGCCGACCCGCGACACATGCCGTAGCGAAACGGCGAGTCCATGCCCTCCAGCCGGAACCGCAGGTCCTCGAACACCACACACTGGTCACCGTTGCGCTGATCCACCTGCCGCAGCGCCGGGTAGCTGGCGAACCAGTGGAAGAACGCCATCTCGTCCTGGGCCCACACCTCCCGCGCCAGCGGCTCCACCGTCTCGTCCCCGAAACGGGCGAACCGCTCCCACACGGCGTCCTCCACCGGCGGGTAGGCCGCCCACAGCCGGCGCAGCAGCCCGGCATCGTCCCCCGGATCGGCGGGCACGGTGTCGCGGCGCAGATTGACCCGCGCCATGTCATAGACATCACCGTGGTCCACCACGAGCTTCCAGTTGAACGCCGACCACGGCTGCGGGTAGGCCTCGGCAGTGTACTGCGAATACCCCTGCGCCCGGGCCCAGCCATCCGCCACGCCCACGGCCGTGCGGTACTGGGTGTACTGGAACAGCACCAGCGCCGTCACGGCCGCCAGCCCCAATGCGGCGCCCACGCGCGGGCGCCAGTAGAGGCTCGCGACCAGGCCGGCCAGGAGGACCCCGCTGAACCACGGGTCGATGATGAAGGTGGTGTTGAATCCGGGTGCCCAGTTGCTGAACGGGGCCAGAATCTGAGTGCCGTAACTGGTGATGAGATCACCCAGAATGTGGATGAAGATCCCCAGCAGAATGACGCCGTAATAGGCCCGCCACGTGTACCGCCGCCCGAGCGCCACGGCACACAAAGCGGCCAGCAGCCAGGCCCAAAGCGGCATCAACAGCAGTGAATGGGTAATGCCGCGGTGGTTCTCCAGGTAGGTGACGTGGCCGAACAGGGTGAAGACGATGTCGATGTCCGGCGCCGCTGCCGCAAGAAAGCCGATCCAGGTGCGCTCGCGCAGTGACAGCTGATCCGGGCGGGGCTGGCGGGGTGCCGTGGCACGACCGGCCAGCGCCCCGCTCAAGGCGTGGGTAAGCGTATCCAGAGTCGTCTCCTTGCTATCGCGTCAGCCCGGTGGGGCCATCAGGCCCGGGTCTCGGCGGCGCCAGTGCGCTCGTTGTCCTCGACCTGCGCCCCGGGCAGGGCGGGCACCTGGGGCGCGTGATGATAACCGGGAACCCAGCGCGCCATCCACGCCGCACCATGCAACAGGCGGGACAGCCGTGCGCGGGTCACCCGCGCCCCGTCGCTGCCGTCCGCCAGCCAGCCGGTGAAGGTAGTGACGAAAATACTGGTCAGCACGGTCTCCTCCAGCCCCCGGTGCACACCCCCGGCGTCACGACGCGCGGCCTCCCGCAGCCACTGTACCGTGCGGCTGATGCGCAGCACGGCAGGAATCTGGACATGCAGATGGCCCGGCTCCAGCTTGCCCTTGACCATCTCCCGCGTCACCCGGCGATGAGGCGACAGCGTCTCCAGCCAGGCCATGATCAGGTAATGCAGCCGTTCACTGGAGGGCAGTGCCTGTATCTCCGGCTGCGCGGCGGCGGCCACCATGGCCGCATCGGCACGGTCGAACCAGGCGTCCGCCAGCTCCTCCTTTTCGCGAAAATGCGCCTGGATCGCTGCCAGATCGGCACCGAGGTGATCGGCAACAGCATACAGCCGCACGCTCTCCCAGCTGCTCTGCTCGGCCAGCTCCAGGGCCGCATCGACAATGGCATCTGCGCTTACGGGCATGTCACTCCTCCCTGCCGGACGGTGTCCGCGTGACCAAGGACCTCACCGGGCGCGAGGCGCCTGTGCGGTGTGGACCCCGAACGGCGCCACCCTGTTCCCGGACCGATGACTCACCCCCTCATGATAGGGTGATCACCCGGCTGCACGCGAGGACAGAACCATGACCACAACGGTGTGTTTCGCCCACGGCAAGGAGAGTGGTCCGTGGGGCCGCAAGATCTCGGCACTGGCTGATGTCGCCCGGCAGCGGGGGCTTGCGGTGATGAGCCCGGATTACCGCTTCACCATGGACCCGGACGAGCGTGTCGCCCACCTGCTCGGCCAACACCTGCCCCCCGGGGACAACCTGATTCTCGTCGGCTCGAGCATGGGGGGTTACGTCTCGGCGGTGGCCAGCGGCACGCTGCGACCCCGGGGGCTGTTCCTGCTGGCGCCGGCAGTGGACATCCCCGGCTACCCGGGCGATACCACGCCCAGGGCAGGCCTGACCGAGGTGGTTCACGGCTGGCACGACACCATCATCCCGCCGGAAACCGTGGTGGGCTGGGCGCAGCGCCATACCGTGCGGCTGCACCTGGTGGACAGCGAGCACACGCTCACGGACCACATTGAGTGGCTGTGCAGGGCCTTCGATGCCTTTCTCACCGAAACGGGGGCAGGCAAAGCGTAAGGTGGACCTGAAGGTCCACCGATGGAGCGACCAACGGAGCCGGAAGATGGTGGACCTGAAGGTCCACCCTACGTCGGTACGGGGCGCGTCAGCGCTGGGTGAGGCGGATCTCGATACGTCGGTTGCGCCGCAGGGACTCCGGATCCGTGCCCTCGGCGACCGGATGGTATTCCCCGAACCCAGCGGCTGCCAGACGCTCCGGCGGCACGCCCCGGTCGATGAGGTAATCCACGATCGCCTGGGCACGGGCCGAAGAGAGCTGCCAGTTGGAGGGGTACTGCTCGGTGGCGATGGGACGCTGGTCGGTATGCCCTTCCACCTGCAGCACCCAGGGAATCCCCTCGGGGATGTTGTCCTGCAGCTCGATCATCGTGTCGGCGACATTGTCCAGCTGGTCGCGGCCTTCGTCACCGAGTTCGGCCGACGCCGTCGCGAAGAACAGCTCCGACTGGAACAGGAAGCGGTCCCCTTCGATGCGGATATCCTCGCGATCCCCGAGCACCTCGCGCAGGCGACCGAAGAACTCGGATCGGTACCGGCTGAGCTCCTGGACCTGCTCAATGAGCGCGAGATTCAGCCTGCGGCCGAGGTCCTGGATCTCCTCCTCCTGCTCCGCGACGGTCTCTTCGGACAGCTCCAGTGCCTGGGAGACGCGCCGTAGCTGCTCGCGCAGCGCTTCCACCTGGCGATTGAGCCGGTCGATGCGCGATTGCTGCGCCGTGGTCAGCTGCGCTTCCTGCTCCAGGGCCCGCTGCTGCTCCTCCACCAGCGCCTGGAGATCCTGAACCCGGATCTCCTCCTGCTCCAGCTCCCGCTGCGCCAGGTGCGTGCGCTCGTCCGCCTCGGCCAGCTCCGCCTCCAGTGCCCGGGCGCGGTCGCGGGCCGCCGCGGCCTCCTCCTCGGTCTCTTCCTGGCGCGCGGCCAGATCCCCCACTTCCTCCTCGAGCTCATCGCGCAGCGCCCGTAACGCCATGAGATCCTGCTGCAGGCTGGCGATTTCCGCCGCCTGCCGTTCACGGGTCTCGGCATCGGCCTCCATGGCCACTTCGGCGTCGGCCAGCTCGTCCTCCAGGTCTGCCACGCGGGTCCGGGCATCGCCGAGGGCCTCACGCAGCGCCTCACGCTCGGCGATGGAGACCACCAGGTCGGATTCCAGCTCTTCGCGGAGCTCCCGCTCCATGGCCAGCTCGTCCCCCAGGTCGGCAATCTCCGCCTCCAGCCGCGCCAGCGCCGCCTCACGGCCGGCCAGGGTATCGGTGAGATAGTACTGGGCGACCATGAACAGGCTGAGGACGAAGACGAACAGCAACAGCAACGTGGCCAGGACATCCACGTAGCCGGGCCAGATGTTCACGCCACTGCGATTGCGCCGCTCGGGAAACACGTCTGTCGCTCGCCTACCGCTCGCCGTTGTCGTTACCCGTGGAGCGCGCCACGGTCCGGGTCAGAAGCCGGATCTCGTCGCGCAGCTCCGCGGCCAGGTCGGTGCGCTCGGTCTGCATCTCCTCCACCAGGCGGTGCAGGGTGTGGTCCAGGGAGCGCAGCCGCTCCTCCATTCCCTCGGAATCCTCGGAACGCTCACCCAGGCTCTCCGCGAGCCGCTGCAGGACGGGCTGCAGCTCCATCTGCCCCCGGGCCTGACTGAGCATGCGCTTGTGCTCGCTGCGGATCTGCTCGGCCAGTTCGCCCACCTGCTCGGTGATGGTCGCCACGCTCTCCTCGGCGCTGCGGCGTTCTTCCTCGCGCCGCGCCACCAGCCGTTGCAGCCGATCCAGGCTCTCGGCCGTCTGCTCCAGCAGGGCCTGGATGTAGGACGGCACGCTGTGCTCGGTGTCGACGCTGGCCAGGGCGCCGGAGCTGAACCGGGTGAGCCCCGAGAGCTGCTCCTCGAGATCGTTGTAGAACCGGTTCTGCGCGTGCCCCGCCTGGAGATCCACGAAGCCGAGCACCAGCGCCCCGGCAAGGCCGAACAGGGACGAGCTGAAGGCCGTGCCCATGCCGGCCAGGGGCTCTTCCAGCCCGGTGCGGAGCTGCTCGAACAGCTCGGTGGCGTCACCGCCACCCACGCTCAGCCCGCTGATGACCCGGCCGATACCACCCAGGGTGTCCAGAAGCCCCCAGAAGGTGCCGAGCAGCCCGAGAAAGATCAGCAGGCCCACGAAATACCGCGAGAGATCGCGGGCCTCGTCCAGGCGGGAACGGATACCGTCGAGAATGGCGCGCATGCTCATGGTGGACAGCTGCACGCGCTCGCCGCGCTCCTGCAGCATGCGACCCAGCGACCCGAGCATGCCGCGCCTGGGTGGCGGCGGCAGCTGTTCGGCCCCACGCTGCCAGGCACGCAGCCAGCCGGCATCCGGGCCCAGCACCACGACCTGGCGGACGTTGATGATGATACCCACTACCAGCACCGCGACAATCATCCCGTTGAATACGGGATTGGCCAGGAACGCGTCCGCCAGGCGCGCATGGAGCAAGGCGGCCACAGCTGCCACGGCCAGAAGAAAGACCACGATCCAGATCAGCACACGGCCTGGTTGTCTCACGCCAGCCTCCCACTCGTGCCCCAGACAAACATTCGTTATTCGCGCTATCCGGCGGCGCCCTGTTCGCCGCATGTCCCTACCATACAACGAAATGCCGGTTTCGCATCCCATCCTGGAACATTCACGGCAACATGGCGCCGTCAGCGGCGCCGTGGAGTCTCCACGGGCTCGCGCCACACGCCTTGCGCGCAACGGTGGACGCCGGCGGCGCATTGCGCCTATGGTCGAAAGACCGCTTGCGCGAGCGGCCCGATAACAATCACATCAACCCAATCGGGGGAGAATCCATGTTCAAAGGCCTAACCAACGCCTCCGTGCGTCTTGTTGAGCGCTATCTGCCCGATCCGTTCGTCATCGTCATGCTGCTGACACTGGTGGTGTTTGCCCTGGGCATGGGCATCGAACAGCAGAGCCCTGTCGCGATGGTGGAGTTCTGGGGCGGCGGCTTCTGGGACCTGCTGACCTTCGGCATGCAGATGGTCCTGGTGCTGGTCACGGGCTTCGTGCTCGCCAGTACGCCATTCTTCAGGAAGATTCTCGCATCACTGGCCAGAATGGCGAAAACACCGGGGCAGGCCATCGTCCTGGTCACCGTGGTCTCCATTTTCGCCGCCTGGATCAACTGGGGTTTCGGCCTCGTCATCGGCGCACTGTTCGCACGCCAGCTGGCACAGGCCGTGCCGCGGGTGGACTACCGGTTGCTGGTTGCCAGTGCCTACAGTGGCTTCATCGTCTGGCACGGCGGGCTGGCCAGTTCCATCGGCCTGCTGGTCGCCACCGATGGCCACTTCATGGAAGACAAGATCGGCATCATCTCCACCAGCGAGACCATTTTCGCCGGGTTCAACCTCATCCTGGTGCTGCTGATGCTGATCGTCATTCCGCTGGTCAACCGCCTGATGATGGGCCGTCCGGAGGACGCGGTCACCGTGGACCCGGACAAGCTGGCGGAGGAAGAAGAGACGCCGGGGCTGAAATGGGAGCGGCCGGCCGACCGGGTGGAGAACAGCGTCACCCTGTCCCAGGCGACCGGCGTGATGGGGCTGGTGTTCCTGGGCTACTACTTCCTGGTGGAGAGCGGCAGCCTCAACCTGAACATCGTCAACTTCGCCTTCCTGATGCTGGGCATCATGCTGCACGGCCGCCCGCGGCACTTCCTGAACTCCATGCAGGAGGCCATCAAGGGGGCGGGCGGCATCGTCATCCAGTTCCCGTTCTACGCCGGCATCATGGGCATGATGATCGAATCGGGGCTGGCGGCAACCTTCTCGCAGTGGTTCGTGGCCATTTCCGATGAAACCACCTACCCGCTGTTCGCCTTCCTGAGCGCCGGCATCGTCAACATCTTCGTGCCATCCGGCGGCGGTCAGTGGGCCGTGCAGGCGGAGATCATGCTCGAGGCCGGGGCCGCCCTCGGGGTCGACCACGCCCGCACTGCCATGGCCGTGGCCTGGGGTGACGCCTGGACCAACCTGATCCAGCCGTTCTGGGCCCTGCCGGCACTCGCCATCGCCGGCCTCAAGGCGAAAGACATCATGGGCTTCTGCCTGATCAACCTGCTGGTCACCGGAGTGATCATCGGGCTGGGTCTGATGTTCCTGCCGTAACCCACCTGCGTGCCGCCGGGACACGTCCCCGGCGGCACGCCTCTCCGTCGATTGCCGCACCGCTCCGGTCTCTCCATCGGGCCAACCCCTGTTAGACTTGTATACAAACCCGTCATACAGGAGAGCACCGTGCGCGACTTCATCCAGTCACTGCCCAAGGTGGAGCTGCACGTCCACCTGGAGGGCACTCTCGAACCCGAGCTCATGTTCCAGCTGGCCGAGCGCAACGGCGTCAAGCTGCCGTTCCCGGACGTGGAAAGCGTGCGTGCGGCCTACGAGTTCGAGGACCTGCAGTCGTTTCTCAATCTCTACTACAACGGCGCCTGCGTGCTGCTGGAAGAGCAAGACTTCTACGACCTCACGCGCGCCTACCTGGACCGGGTCGCCGCGGAGAACGTTGTACACACGGAGATGTTCTTCGATCCGCAGACCCACACCGAGCGGGGCGTGCCCTTTGACACGGTCATCGGCGGCATCCTGCGCGCCTGCCGGGACGCCGAGGCCGCCCACGGCATGAGCACGGGGCTGATCCTGTGTTTCCTCCGCGACCTCTCCGAAGCATCGGCCTTCGACACCCTGGAGGCGGCCATGCCCTGGCGCGAGCACATCGTCGCCATCGGCCTCGACTCCGCCGAAACCGGCCACCCGCCGGAGAAGTTCGCACGGGTCTTCGAAGAGGTGCACAACGGCGGCTTCCGCGTGGTGGCCCACGCCGGCGAGGAAGGGCCGCCCGAGTACATCCGCCAGGCACTGGACATCCTGCGCGTCGAGCGCGTGGACCACGGTGTGCAGTGCACCGGCGACCCGGAGCTGGTCAAGCGCCTGGCCGCAAGCGGCATCTGCCTGACCGTTTGCCCCCTGGCCAACGTCAAGCTGCGCGTCTTCGACACCATGGACGACCACAACCTGCCGCAGCTGCTGCAGGCGGGGCTGAACATCACGGTGAACTCCGACGATCCGGCCTACTTCGGCGGCTACATGAACGCCAACATGACGGCGGTGGCGGAGGCATTCGATCTGGACCGGGAGACCCTGCGCGGGTTCACCCGCAACGCCATCGACGCGGCGTTCATCGGTGAGGATCGACGGCGGGCGCTGCACGGGATACTGGATCGGGCAGCCTGAGGCGCTGGTTAGCGGAATCTCGGCCATGGTGGACCTGAAGGTCCACCCTACACCGGCACCGGACCGCCAACGATGCTCCCGTAGGGTGGACCTTCAGGTCCACCAAACACTGTGAGCCAAAGATAAACGGGCGCCCATTGGGCGCCCGTCTGTTCTAGCGACTGTGTGTGGTCGCTTATTTCTGGCCGGTGGAGACGAACTCCGGATAGGCCTCCATGCCGCACTCGACCACGTCGAGGCCGGTTTCCTCTTCTTCCTCGCTGGCGCGAATGCCCATGGTCACCTTCAGAAGCAGCCAGACCGCGGCACTGGCGATGAACACGAAGCCGAAGATGGAGATCAGGCCGATGAGCTGGTTGACCAGGGTCGCCTCCGACACCGACAGGAGCACTGCCAGCACACCCCAGATACCGCAGGTGCCGTGCACGGAGATGGCACCCACCGGATCATCGATCTTGAGCTTGTCCAGACCGATGATGGAGAACACCACGATCACGCCGCCGATGGCGCCGATGACCACGGCCAGCAGCGGAGCCGGGGAGTCCGGTGCGGCGGTGATGGACACCAGGCCACCCAGGGCACCGTTAAGCACCATGGTGAGGTCGGCCTTGCCGAACAGGATCTTGGAGGTGATCAGCGCCGCCACCACGCCGGCCGCAGCGGCGAAGTTGGTGTTCATGAACACCGTGGCCACGGCGTTGGCCGAGCCTTCGGACGCCACCGCCAGCTCCGAGCCGCCGTTGAAGCCGAACCAGCCCATCCACAGGATGAACGTACCCAGCGTCGCCAGCGGCAGGTTGCCACCCGGAATCGCCCGGATCTTGCCGTCCTTGGTGTACTTGCCCTTGCGCGCACCCAGGATCAGCACGCCCGCCAGCGCCGCGGTGGCACCGGCCATGTGGACGATGGCCGAGCCGGCGTAGTCGACGTAGCCGAGCTGGTACAGCCAGCCGCCGCCCCAGGTCCACAGGCCCTGGATGGGATAGATGAAGCCGGTCATGACCACCGCGAACAGCAGGAACGCCCCGAGCTTCATGCGCTCGGCCACGGCCCCGGAGACGATGGACATGGCAGTCGCCACGAACACCACCTGGAAGAAGAAATCCGAGTAGTAAGCGAATTCGTTCTCGGTGGTGTGCGGTTCACTGCTCGGGAGGAAGAAGCTCAGCGAGGGGAAAATACCGCCGTCGCTCTCGTACATGAGATTCCAGCCCACCAACAGATACATCATGACCGCGACGGAGTAGAGCGTCACGTTCTTGGTCAGAATCTCCACGGTGTTCTTGGAGCGCACCAGACCGGCCTCGAGCATCGAGAAGCCGGCCGCCATCCACATCACAAGCACGCCGGAGAGCAGAAAGTAGAACGTATCCAGCGCATACGCGAGTTCAGTAACTTCCATCGTTATTTTCCTCTTGGTTGCACGAGCCGCCGGTTACAGCGCGTCCTTGTCGGTCTCGCCGGTACGGATCCGGATCGCCTTCTCCAGTTCGAAGACGAAGATCTTGCCGTCGCCGATCTTTCCGGTGTTCGCGGCCTTGGAGATGGCCTCGATGGTGCGATCGGTGAGGTCGTCCTGGACTGCCGCCTCGATTTTCACCTTGGGGAGAAAATCGACGACGTACTCGGCGCCGCGGTACAGCTCCGTGTGTCCTTTCTGCCTCCCGAAACCTTTCACTTCGGTGACGGTAATGCCCTGCACGCCGATCTCGGACAGTGCTTCGCGCACGTCGTCCAGCTTGAACGGCTTGATGATTGCGGTAACGAGTTTCATTCCCGGCTACTCCCTGAAAACCGGCCCGGATTCTCCGGGCCCTGGAACGGTTGCCCCCGAGCAGGAGGGCCTCCCTGCAGGTCGGCGCTGTGACTCAGCCCGCCCGCATCAGACTCGGAAGGGGTTCAGCATTTCTCGTGCCACTTGTTGTTTCTGCCGGTAATTCATGTTGTTATTGCCTTCAGAGCACTGATTCTCGCGGCAACGCACCAAGAGCGCGCCCCATTACGGTGCGCCTTGCCCCGAAACAGTGCGCACACAGGCCCGTGACCATCAGGAGTGCACGATGCTCGACCCGAAATCGCTCGATGAGATGGCGCGCAAGTTCGCCGCCAACCTGCCTCCCGGCCTGAGGGAGTTCCAGCAGGAGATGGAGCGGAACTTCCGGACCACCATGCAGAGCACCTTCAATCGCCTGGATCTGGTCACGCGCGAGGAATTCGACGCCCAGTCCAAGGTGCTGGCACGCACGCGCGCCCAGCTGGAGGCACTGGAGGAGCGGGTGGCGGCGCTGGAAGGCCGCGCCGGCAACCACGAACAGACCAGCGACAGCTGACCCAACGCCGCGCCCCGGGGCGCGGCCCTCCCAGGGACGGGACACATGACACTTGCAGTGGTATACGGCCGCGCAGGCCTTGGCGTGGATGCACCGTTGGTGGATATTGAAGTCCACCTTGCCAACGGCCTGCCGTCGGTCTCCATCGTCGGGCTGCCCGAGACCGCGGTGAAAGAGAGCCGGGATCGCGTACGCAGCGCCATTCTCAACAGCGGGTTCGAATTCCCGACCCGGCGCATCACCATCAATCTGGCGCCGGCGGACCTGCCCAAGGAGGGCGGCCGCTTCGACCTGCCCATCGCCATCGGCATACTCGCCGCATCCGGACAGATCCCCCGGGACCGGATGGCGCAGTGGGAATTCGCCGGCGAGCTGGCACTGACGGGCACGCTGCGGCCCGTGCGCGGGTGCCTGCCCGTGGCGGTGCAGGCCCGGCGGGCGGGGCGCGCGCTGGCCGTGCCGGCGGACAACGCGCCGGAGGCCGCGCTGGTCCACCCCGACGCCACCTACGGCGCTGCCCACCTGCTGGATATCACCGGGCACATTGCGGGCACGGCACTGCTCGAGCCTGCACGGGCCGAGGTGCCGGCAGCCGCAGGCGATGCGTCCCCCGATCTGGCCGACGTGCGCGGACAATCCGGCGCCCGACGGGCGCTGGAGATCGCGGCCGCCGGCGGCCACTCCATCCTGCTGAGCGGCCCTCCGGGCACGGGTAAAAGCATGCTCGCCGCGCGCATGCCGGGGATACTGCCGCCCATGACCGACGACGAGTGCCTGGAGACCGCGGCCGTGCTTTCGCTCACGCGCGCGGGCTTTGCCCCGACCGACTGGGGCCGACGGCCGTTCCGGTCACCCCACCACTCCGCCTCCCATACGGCACTGGCGGGAGGCGGCTCCCGTCCGCGTCCGGGGGAGATCTCGCTGGCTCACAATGGCGTGCTGTTTCTGGATGAGCTGCCGGAATTCGGGCGCCACGCGCTGGAGGTGCTGCGGGAGCCGCTGGAGAACGGCCGCGTCAGCATCTCCCGGGCCGCCGCCCAGGTGGAGTACCCGGCCCGTTTCCAGCTGGTCACGGCCATGAACCCCTGCCCTTGCGGCTATCTGGGCGATCCGGTACACGCCTGCCAATGCACACCGGATCAGGTGGCGCGCTACCGGGGTCGCATTTCCGGGCCGCTACTGGATCGCATTGACATGCAGATCAGCGTACCGCGGCTGCGCCCGGCGGAACTGCAACAGGCGGAGCCGGGGGAGCCGTCAGCCGCCGTGCGGGAGCGGGTCTGGGCGGCGCGGGCATTCCGGGTCGCGCAAAGCGGCGCCGCCAGCGCGGCGCTGGGGCCGGATGCCATCGACGCGGCCTGCGCCATCGGCAAGACTGAAGCACAATTCCTCACCAATGCCATGGAGCGGCTGGGGCTGTCGGCGCGGGCGTACCACCGGTTATTGCGCGTCGCCCGTACCATCGCCGACCTGGCGGGCGCCGAGCGTGTCACCGTGCAGCATCTGGGCGAGGCACTGGGTTATCGCCGGCTGACCGCCGACGACGAGCCGTCCCGCATTCGCGCATGAGCGGGCTAGACGGTGAGGTGCTCCTGGATCAGGTCGTCGCCCAGCTCGTCCATCTCGCCCGACGCCACGACGCTGCCGTTGTTCATGATGTCGAACCGGTCGGCGGTGGCACGGGCGAAGGGAAGCTTCTGCTCCACCAGCAGAATGGTGATGCCGCGCTCCCGGTTCAGCAGCCGGATCACGTCGCTGATCTCCTTGACGATGTTGGGCTGGATGCCCTCGATCGGCTCGTCCAGTAGCAGGATCTCCGGCTGCAGCACCAGCGCCCGGCCAATGGCCAGCTGTTGCTGCTGCCCACCGGACAGGTCCCCGCCACGACGCCGCGCCATGTCCTTGAGCACGGGGAACAGATCGTAGATGTCGTCAGGGATTGCCTTGGAGCGCTTGCTTGCCAGGGGCACCCGCAGGTTCTCCTCCACCGAGAGCTGGGGGAAGATCTCGCGCCCCTGGGGCACGTAGCCGAGCCCGAGCCGGGCGCGCTCGTACGGCTTCCTGCCACTGATGTCCTCGCCATGGAACAGCACCCGGCCGCCCTTGATGGGCACCAGCCCCATGATGCACTTCAGCAGCGTGGTCTTGCCCATGCCGTTGCGGCCCATGAGGCAGTTGGCACGGCCGGCCTGCACGTCGAGATCGATGTCCCGCAGGATGTGGCTGCCGCCGTAGTACTGATTCAGGCCTTCGATGCGGAGCATCTCGGTTCTCCCGTCTTGTGTCTTCCCGTGGGAACGTCGCGGCTTGCGCCGCTCCTACGGGTGGTCTGTCTGGCTCTATCGCGGCTCGCGCCGCTCCTACGGCATCACGGCGCTGTCTGTAGGAGCGGTGCAAGCCGCGACCATGGCAGGCATGTCCGTCTATTCCTCTTCCCCGAGGTACACCTCGCGAACCCGCGGGTCGTTCTGCACCTGGTCCATGCTGCCCTCGGCGAGCACGCTGCCCTGGTGCAGCACGGTGACTTCCCGGGCGATGGAGCGCACGAAGTCCATGTCGTGCTCCACCACCACCACGGAGTGCTTGCCGGCGAGGCTGGTAAGCAGCTCGGCGGTGGCTTCGGTCTCCTGGCCGGACATGCCCGCCACGGGCTCATCCACCAGCAGCAGCCGCGGGTTCTGCATGAGCAGCGACCCGATCTCCAGCCACTGTTTCTGGCCATGGGAGAGCAGCCCCGCCTCGGTATCGCGCCGTGCGGTCAGGCCGATCAGCTCCAGGATCTCGCCGATGCGGTCCTGC
Source organism: Aquisalimonas asiatica (assembly GCF_900110585.1). Lineage (NCBI taxonomy): Bacteria > Pseudomonadati > Pseudomonadota > Gammaproteobacteria > Chromatiales > Ectothiorhodospiraceae > Aquisalimonas > Aquisalimonas asiatica. The sequence goes on from NZ_FOEG01000010.1 coordinate 88,054, forward strand.
TGCTCGCCGCTGAGCCGCCAGGTAAGGCTGGTCATGATGCCGCGGTCGGCGTGCATGGCCAGCTCCAGATTCTCGAACACGGTGTGGTTCTCGTACACCGTCGGTTTCTGGAACTTGCGGCCGATGCCGCGCTGGGCGACCTCGTGCTCCTTCAGGCGCAGCAGATCCATGTTGCTGCCGAACCAGGCGGAGCCCTCGTCCGGCCGGGTCTTGCCGGTGATCACGTCCATCAGCGTGGTCTTGCCGGCGCCGTTGGGGCCGATGATGCAGCGAAGCTCACCGTCGCCGATGTAGAGCGTGAGGTCGTCCAGGGCTCTGAAGCCGTCGAACGACTTGGTGATGCCTTCAAGGTAGAGGGCCACGCCGTGGCTCATGTCCACGGTATCGTTGCGCGCCGACCGGTTGACCAGGTCGAAGACCTGATCGCGCCGCATCAGTTCGCGGAAATCGTCCAGTGATCGACTCAGGGCGTTCATGCCTCACCTCCCCTGCGCCGGCGCAGCATGCCGAGAATCCCGACCACCCCCTTGGGCAGGAACAGGGTCACGCCGATGAACATGGCGCCGAGAATGTACAGCCACAGATCCGGGTAGGCGCTGGTGGCCCAGGTCTTGACCACGTTGACGATGCCGGCGCCGGCGATGGCGCCCACCAGCGTGCCGCGCCCGCCCAGGGCCACCCAGATGGCCATCTCGATGGACGCCGGCGGCGCCATCTCCGACGGGTTGATCACCCCGGTCTGCGGCACGTACAGCGCGCCGGCCACCCCGCACAGCACCGCCGAGACCACCCACACGAACAGCTTGTAGCGCAGCGGATCGTAGCCGGTGAAACGCAGCCGGGTCTCGGCGTCACGAATGGCCGTCATCACGCGGCCGAGCTTCGAGGTCACGATCCAGCGGCACAGCAGGTAGGCGGCAATGAGCGTGGCGGCACTCACCCAGAACAGCCCCAGGCGTGACCCGGGCGTGCCCAGCTCGAAGCCCAGCAGGGTGTCGAAGTTGGTCAGGCCCGTGTCGCCGCCGAAGCCCGTCTCCGTGCGGAAGAACAGGTGCATGCCACCGAAGGTGAGCGCCTGGGTGATGATGGCGAAGTACACGCCCCGAACCCGCGAGCGGAAGGCGAGAAAGCCGAAGATGAAGGCCAGGATGCCGGGCACCAGGCCGATCATCACCAGGGTGAACAGGAACGAGTCGAAGCCCGCCCAGTACCAGGGCCAGTCACTGTAATCCAGCCACTGCAGGAAGTTGGGCAGGCGCCCGTCATCGTAGGCCACACGGGTGAGATGTGCGCCCATGACGTAGCCGCCCATGGCGAAGAACACCCCGTGGCCGAGCGAGAGAATCCCCGTGTAGCCCCAGATCAGGTCGAGCGCCAGAGCCACCAGCGCCAGGCACAGGAAGCGGCCGGCCAGGGTGACCATCCAGCCCGGCATGTGCAGGGGATGGTCCGGGGGCACCACCAGGTTCAGCACCGGCACCACCACCAGTGCCAGCACGGCGAGGGCGACCAGGATCAACCAGGCCGTACGCGTGTGCAGTCGGCCGACGCGGGACAGCGCAGTTTGCGGCTGCATGATCGGTCTCCTTAATCGTCAGCAGACCGCCCCTTGAGGGCAAAAATGCCCTGGGGACGCCACTGGATGAACAGAATGATGGCCGCGAACACCAGGATGGTCGCCAGGACCGCTCCCGTTGCGGGCTCGAGGAACTTGGTGGTCACACCGATGCCAAGCGCACTGAACACGGGGCCGAGCAGGTTGCCCACGCCGCCGAGCACCACGACCATGAAGGAGTCGACGATGTAGTTCTGGCCCATCTCCGGGCCGACGTTGACGATCTGTGACAGCGCCACGCCGCCGAGACCGGCCACGCCGGCGCCCACGGCGAAGGTCCACATGTCCACGCGCTTGGCGGGCACGCCCAGGGCGGCGGCCATGTCCCGGTTCTGCATGACGGCACGCACTTCGAGACCGAGGCGGGTCCGGTTCATGAGGAACCACACCAGGGCCACCACGAAGATGGCGAACAGGATCACACCCACGCGGCTGGTGGAGAGGGTCACGCCCTGCATGATCTGCACGCTGCCGGAGAACCACGGCGGGCTCGCCACGGCCACGTTCTGCGCGCCGAACATCCAGCGCACCGTCTGGATGAGAATCAGGCTGATGCCCCAGGTGGCCAGCAGGGTCTCCAGCGGCCGGTTGTAGAGAAACCGGATCACGCCACGCTCCATGAGAATGCCCACGCCCGCCGTGACCACGAATGCCAGGGGCACTGCGGCAATCAGGTAGTACTGGAACCATTGCGGCGCGAAGAGGGCGAAGAAGGTCTGGGTCATGAAGGTGGTGTAGGCGCCCACCATGAGCAGTTCGCCGTGGGCCATGTTGATCACGCCCATGAGCCCGAAGACGATGGCAAGGCCCATGGCGGCAAGCAGCAGCACGCTGCCCATGGACATGCCGTAGACGAAATCCGAGGCGAAACCGGCGAAGCGGGCACGGCGATCGATCGCCTCCACCCCGGCGGCCGCGGCTTCGCGGATTTCGGCAACGGGCTCCAGGTAGTTGCCGTCGTCGTCCATGCGAGTCAGCGCCTCCAGGTCGGAGCGCAGCCGGTTCGCCCGGACCTCGGCGATGATCTGCACTGCTTCCAGCCGGCGCGCGTCGTCGTCACTGTCGAGGTCGAGCTGGGCCAGGGCGATGTTCAGCAGGCGCTCGGTCTCGGCGCTCGTCTCGCGCTCCAGGGCCTCGGTAATCGCCTCCCGCATCTCGGGCCGGGGGCGCTCCGCCAGCTCATCGGCTGCGGCGAGTCGGGCCTGGGGATCGTCGGAGAAGATCTGCAGGGCGCCGATGGTGGGCCGCAGGGTACGCCGGACCACGTTGGTCAGCCGTGGCTGTGCGAGATCGCCCGTGCTGAGGTCGGCTCGCTCACGGCCGGTGGCCATCTCGCGCAGCGAGCCGTCCTGTGGATCCTCGATGATCAGGGTGCCGTCCTCGGTGTAGTACAGGCGGCGATCCTGCAGGGCGAACAGGGTTGGCAGGGCATCGGCATCCTGCAGTCCGGCGATGTCTTCCATGGCTGCCTGCAGCTCGCGCCGGTCCGCCGTGGCCAGGCGGCTGAGCACCTCGGCGGTCTCCGGCGCCAGGTCCCGCTCCTCGACGGCCGCCAGTTCGTCCTCAACGGCCTCGTCGTCGTCCTGGTCCAGCGCCTCGATGCGCTCTTCCGCCTGCTCCATGGCGCTGTCCGCCATGGCGCCCGCGACAGGCAGCGCCAGCAGGACCAGAAGCAGCAGTGACCAGCGGTGCGTCCACGCGGTCTTGCACATGACACGATCTCCTCGGAGCCGCCCGGTGAACGGCTAGTGTCCGTGTTCTGGTGTTTGGGGATCGCGGGGACGTCCGCCCCGCGGATGTTCGCGGTGGCGCGCACGCTCCTTGTGCGCGCCCGCGGTTCTTGCCGAGTCCGTCAGAAACCGAGGTCGTAGGTGGGTTCCTCGCAGTCACCGCAGACCCACGGGTACCGCCAGTTGGCGTGGCGGTTCTCGTTGCCCTCCACGTACTCGCTCCAGGGCTCGGCGCGGACCACATCATCCGTCTCCCAGACGGGATAGAACTGGCCGTCCGGCTCGATCTCGCCGATGATCACCGGCTTGTGCAGGTGGTGGTTCTCCTCATCCATGCACACCTCGAAACCGGACGGGGAATCCACGCACTGGCCATAGACGGCCTGGCGCACGGCGTCCACATCGGTGGTACCGGCCTGCAGCACGGCCTGGGCCCACATGCGGATACCCATGTGGGTGGCTTCCATGGGGTCGTTGGTGACCCGGTCGGAACCGCCCGAGAGGTCGTTCTCCTCCACGTACTCGAACCAGCGCTCCGTGAACTGCTCGTTCTCCGGCGTATCGATGGACATGAAGTAGTTCCAGGCCGCAAGGTGGCCGGCCAGCAGGTCGGTGTCCATGCCACGCAGCTCTTCCTCGCCCACGGACGTGGCCAGGACCGGCACGTCGATGGGGTCGATGCCCTGGTTGGCCAGCTCCTGGTAGAACGCCACGTTGGCATCACCGTTGACGGTGTTGATCACGGCGGTGGGGCCGCCGTCGGCGAAGTTGCCGATATCGTCGACGATGGTCTGGAAGTCGTCGTGACCGAAGGGGGTGTAGACCTCCTCGATGTCCTCGTCACCAATGCCGTGGGCATTCAGGTAGGCGCGCACGATACGGTTGGTGGTGCGCGGGAAGACATAGTCCGTGCCCAGCAGGTAGAAGCGCTCGGCGCCACCACCCTCTTCGCTCATGAGGTACTCAACGGCGGGCAGGGTCTGCTGGTTGGGCGCGGCGCCCGTGTAGAAGATGTTGCGGGAGGACTCCTCGCCCTCGTACTGCACCGGGTAGAACATCAGCCCGTTGAGCTCTTCCAGCACCGGCAGCACCGCCTCGCGGGAGACCGACGTCCACGAGCCGAAGATCACGTCCACCTCTTCGCGCTCGATCATCTCGCGCGCCTGCTCGGCATAGGTGGGCCAGTCGGAGCCCGGGTCCATGACCACCGGCTCCAGCTCACGGCCCAGCAGGCCGCCCTGCTCGTTGATGTCCTCGATGGTCATGAGCGCCACGTCGCGCAGGGACGTCTCACTGATGGCCATGGTGCCGGAGAGGGAGTGAAGAATGCCCACCTTGATGGGATCATCGGCCTGGGCGTTGCCCGTCGCCAGCAGACCCAGGGCCATGGCGCTGCCCGCGGTGGCGCGGAAGAGCGCGGTTTTCGGTAGAGTCGACTGCATGAGTTGCCTCCGTGGTTCTGTTGTTCGGCCCGGCTTGCACCGGACCGGGGCGTTGACTCCGCGGCGCCGGGCCCTCGGGCCTGGCACTGCATCCATACGGAGCAAGCCGCATGCCAGGGTTAAAACCCGTTCAAAAACAATATGTTTTAAACTCGCCTCAAGAACGCTGCACCGTCATGATGCGTGGATTCGCACCGTGAAAGCGCATGCGCACAATGTCAGTGCATCGATTGCGCTGGTCGAGGGACGTGTGAGGCGCAGAGCGAGCTCAGGGCGGACCTTCAGGTCCGCCACGGGTCTCGTTACCAGCCTTTCAAGCAGGAAAGCCGACGGGGACAGGTGGACCTGAAGGTCCACCCTACGGTGAGGCCACGATCAAGCGGTGTCGCGGCTGCGGAGCATGCCTTCGCGGACGATGAAATCGACGACCTCGTCGAGGCCCTGACCAGTCTTGAGATTGGTGAACAGGAACGGGCGCTCACCGCGCATGCGCTTGCTGTCCCGGTCCATCACCTCCAGCGAGGCACCGACGCCCTCGGCCAGGTCAATCTTGTTGATCACCAGCAGGTCCGAGCGGGTGACACCGGGGCCGCCCTTGCGCGGAATCTTGTCGCCAGCGCAGACGTCGATGACGTAGATGGTGAGGTCCGACAGCTCCGGGCTGAAGGTGGCCGAGAGATTGTCACCACCGCTCTCCACGAACACCACGTCCAGCCCCGGGAAGCGGGCGTTGAGGTCCGCCACGGCGGAGAGGTTCATGGACGCGTCCTCGCGGATGGCGGTGTGCGGGCAGCCACCGGTTTCCACGCCAATGATGCGCTCGGCCTCCAGTGCGTTGCGGCGAGTGAGAAACTCGGCGTCCTCGCGGGTATAGATATCGTTGGTCACAACGGCGATGTTGTAGTGGTCGCGCATGGCGTGGCAGAGCGACTCCAGCAGCGCGGTCTTGCCGGAGCCGACGGGACCGCCGATGCCGACGCGCAGGGCCTGATCGGTTGTGGACATGGTGTGTTCCTCCGTTTGAACTGTCTGTCGGTCGCGGCTCGCGCCGCTCCTGCATGGCCATTGTTCCGGCACCACGACGGCAGCGCAGGGTGGACCTTCAGGTCCACCGTCACCCGGCACGCACCCTGCGGTGGTCTGCCATGGCCCAATTGGTGGACCTGAAGGTCCACCCTGCGGGGTCCTAGCTTCGGAACAGCCGCGAGTACTGCGTCTCGTGCAGGCTGCTGGCGATGGCGACGCCCGGGGCCGTGCCACCGATGTCGTGATCATCCAGGTGCAGACCCGCGGCCGCCGCGTCACCGATGGGGGCGGCCAGCTCCAGCAGCAGCCGCTGCCCCGCCGTCTGCCCCAGGGGCACCAGCTTGATGGCGGCGGCCACCTGGTTCTCGCACCAGGCCCACAGATAGGCCTCGGCCCCTTCGGCCAGCGGAATCTCCCACCGCACCAGGGCGAGCGCATAGAGCGCCGCCCAGCTGGTCTCCGGCGCGCGCGTCCAGGGTTCCGCCTCGGGGATGTCCAGCGCGTTGAGCAGCCGGGCCAATGCACGCCCCATGTGCTGATCCTCGCCGACCAGCTCCGACGTCTCCCGGCTGGCGCGCAGCCAATGGCTGTACCGCACCACCGCGGCCCGATCATCCCGTCGCCAGGCGTCGTACAACCGTGCCAGCAACGGGATGTCCACGCGCCCCAGGGTGTGCCGGAGCTGGCCCTGCAGCCAGTCGGCGACCCCGTCGGCGTCGCCGACCCAGCCGGCCTCGATGGCGTACTCCAGGCCGCCGGAGTAGCTGTAGGCGCCCACGGGCAGGGTCGGGCTCATGAGCTGCCAAAGCCGCCGTCGGGCCAGGCCGGGATCAGTGCTCGTGGTCATGCCCGTGTCCATGCCCGTGACCGCCGCCATACGCCCCGGCTTCAGGCTCGAACGGCGCCTGCTCGGCCGCCGGGCTTACGCCCAATCCGTGCACCATCTCGTCGAGCACGTGGTCATGGCGGTACCGGCAGAACCCATGGCCGATCTGCAGTGGCACATGGCGGTTGCCCAGGTGATAGCACACCCGCGCGAGCAGCGTGGGGTCGGCACAGCGGACCGTGGACACCGACTCATCGGCAGCCTCCACCCGCACCACGCGACCATCTTCGGTGCGCAGACAGTCGCCGTCGCGCAGGATCTGACCGCGCTCGAGGAACACGCCCACTTCCGTCCCGTCATCCAGCGCCGCGCGAAAGCGGCTCTTCTGCCGGATGTCGAACGGCAGCCTCAATACGCCGTCACTGGCTGACGCGGTCACGCGTTCAATCAGTTGCAACATGCCATGCTCCTCAGAACAGGAAGTACCGCTGCGCCATGGGCAGCTCGGCCATGGGCTCGCAGGTGAGCAGTTCGCCGTCGGCACGCACCTCGTAGGTCTCCGGGTCCACCTCCATGTGCGGCTGCCAGTTGTTCAGCACCAGATCCCGCTTCTGCACACTGCGGCAGCCCTGAACGGCCACCAGCCGCCGCTGCAGTCCCAACCGCTCGCCGATACCGGCATCCAGCGCCGCCTGCGAGACGAAACTCACGGACGTGCCCGTCATGGCGCGGCCGTAGCTACCAAACATGGGGCGGTAGTGCACCGGCTGCGGTGTGGGGATGGACGCATTGGGATCGCCCATGGGCGCCGCGGCGATGAAACCACCCTTGAGAATGAGCGCCGGCTTGACGCCGAAGAAGGCCGGGTCCCAGAGCACGATGTCCGCCAGCTTGCCTGGCTCAAGCGACCCCACCTCGTGGGCGATGCCGTGGGTCAGCGCGGGGTTGATGGTGTACTTGGCGATGTAGCGCCGGGCGCGGTAGTTGTCATCGCGGGCACTGTCCTGCGTCAGGGCACCGCGCTGCACTTTCATCTTGTGCGCCGTCTGCCAGGTGCGGATGACCACCTCGCCGACCCGGCCCATGGCCTGGGAGTCCGAAGAGATGACGGAGAACGCACCAAGATCGTGCAGGATGTCCTCGGCGGCGATGGTCTCGCGCCGGATGCGGCTCTCGGCGAAGGCCACGTCCTCGGGAATGCGCGGGTCCAGGTGGTGGCACACCATGAGCATGTCCAGGTGCTCGTCGATGGTGTTAGTGGTGAACGGCCGTGTCGGATTGGTGCTCGACGGCAGCACGTTGGGCAGGCCGCAGACCTTGATGATGTCTGGCGCGTGGCCGCCACCGGCGCCCTCGGTGTGGTAGGTGTGGATGGTGCGGTCCTTGAACGCCGCCACCGTGTCCTCCACGAAGCCGGACTCGTTCAGGGTGTCAGTGTGGATGCACACCTGCACGTCATGGTGATCCGCCACGGACAGCGCGCAGTCGATGGACGCCGGGGTGGTGCCCCAGTCCTCGTGCAGCTTGAGCCCCAGGGCACCCGCCTCGATCTGCTCGTTGAGCGCATCCGGCAGACTGCCGTTGCCCTTGCCGAGAAAGCCCAGGTTCATGGGGAATGCCTCGGCGGCCTCCAGCATGCGGTGGATGTTCCACGGCCCGGGCGTGCAGGTGGTGGCATTGGTACCGGTGGCCGGCCCGGTGCCGCCGCCGATCATGGTGGTCACGCCCGAGGTCAGCGCCTCCTCGATCTGCTGCGGGCAGACGAAGTGGATGTGGGCATCGATCCCGCCGGCGGTGACGATCTTGCCCTCGGCGGCGATCACCTCCGTGCCGGGGCCGATGATGATGTCCACCCCGGGCTGGGTATCGGGGTTGCCGGCCTTGCCGATGGCCTGGATACGCCCGTCCTTGATACCGATGTCCGCCTTGACCACACCCCAGTGGTCCAGGATCAGGGCGTTGGTGATAACCGTGTCCACCACGTCGCGGCCGGTGCGCTGGCTCTGGCCCATGCCATCGCGGATGACCTTGCCACCGCCGAACTTCACCTCGTCGCCGTAGACGGTGTGGTCGCGCTCGACACGGATCAGCAGCTCGGTGTCACCCAGGCGCACGCGGTCGCCGGTGGTGGGGCCGAACATGTCGGCATAGGCGGTACGGGAGATGGTATTGCTCATGCCTTGTCCTCCTTCAACGGCCCCATGACCCGACCCTTGAACCCGTAGACGATCTGATCACCCGCATAGCGCACGAGCTGCACGGTGCGCGCCTGACCGGGCTCGAAACGCACCGCCGTGCCGGCAGGGATGTCCAGACGAAACCCCCGTGCGGCGTCCCGGTCGAAGGTGAGCGCGTCGTTCACCTCGAAGAAGTGATAGTGGGAGCCCACCTGCACGGGCCGGTCGCCGGTGTTGGTCACCGTTACCGACGCGGTGTCGCGCCCTTCGTTCAGGGTGATGTCGCCGTCGGCGGTGAGAATCTCTCCAGGAATCATGGCGCGCTCCTCAACGGATGGGTTCGTGGACGGTGACCAGCTTCACCCCGTCCGGAAAGGTGGCTTCCACCTGGACCTCGGGGATCATCTCGGCGACGCCATCCATGACATCCTCGCGGGTGAGCACCTCGCCGCCGAGGCTCATGAGCTCGGCAACGGTCTTCCCCTCGCGCGCGCCCTCCATAATGGCCGCGGAGATCATCGCCTTGGCCTCCGGGTAGTTCAGTTTCAGCCCCTTGGCCTGACGCCGCTCCGCCAGCAGCGCGGCGGTGAACAGCAGCAGCTTGTCTTTCTCGCGGGGTGTGAGTTCCATCAGACGCCTCCAGAGCGTTGTTCAGGTCTTCCAGATGCGGGGCGTGCTGGGCGCGCGCGCAAGAACCGGCTCCCGCACGGCCTGCCACGCATCCTCCAGCACGGCCCGCGCGGTTTCGGCACCATCGGCAAGGCACCGCAACAGCAACAGGTCGCCGATCCGGGATACACCGATCCGCATGGCGTGACCCGCGAGGGCGCCGCGCAAGGTCTCCTCAAGCCCGTCGGCCGCCGGTGTCACCACCATCGAGACGACCGTCGTATAGCCGCCCAGACCCCACGGGCGCGTGAGCAGCGCGTCACCGGACACGAGGTTCAGGCGCTCGTGCAGCAGCACCTGGCCGTCGCGCTCGACCACCAGATCCTGCGCGCAGCGCGCAGCATCGAAGGCATCGCCGCTGCCCGGACGGCCCAGGCAGAGGATGTCCCAGGCACACAGCCGGCTTTCGCTGGCCAGCTGGAAACGGTTGGTGAGCACGGTGTCGGACCGGCCGTGGAGAATGGTCTCCATGGGCAGGAACTCCAGGGCACCGTCGCCCTCGACCCGGAACACCTGTTCCTGGTGCGCCACGGGGCCGGCCGTGCGGTAGAACTTGGCCGCAGCAGGCGTGGTCAGCAGCGCGTGAGCGCCGGGGGCGACGTCGACGTCCAGCCGCAGCTGGTCGCCGCCGACCACGCCACCGGGCGGGTGGATCAGGTAGGCGTGGCACACCGGCCCCTCGGGGTGAAACGTCCGCTGCACCAGTAGAGGCCCTTCGTGACGGCGGTCCGTGAGAACGGTGCGATCACCGCGCTGGGCGAACCGGAGCGCCAGCCTCCCCAGCCAGCCGTCCACGGGAGCACTCGCCCCGCGGCGGGGAACCGCTGCCGACAGCGCCACCATGGCTCAAACCACAATCAGCAGATAGATGCCGGACGCCATCAGGACCCCGCCACCCAGGCGTTCCACCGGCCGCACCTGACGCAGGCGCTCGGCAACCACGGCAACACCCGCCCCGACGGCGAGCAGCAGCGCGGAGGCCAGGGTGAAACCGGACGCGAACAGTGCGGCCGACAAGCCAGCCGCCATCTCGGCACCGTGTGCATGTCCGTGAAACAGGGCGAACACCCCCGCGATGGTGGCAGCTGCTGCCATGGGCAACCGCCGGGCACCGAAGATCAGGGCCCCCGTCACCAGCAGCGAACCAATAATGCCGAACTCGACCAGCACCTGGGGCCCCTGGGCCGTGCCCACGGCGAAGCCCAGCAGAACCGCGCCCAGGAACGCGGCGATCACGCCAAGTACCGCACGCAGGTTGTACTGCCGGGCCGCCCAGAAGCCGATACCGGCCATGGCCAGCACGTGATCCAGACCAAGCAGCGGATGCGCGAAGCCCGCACCGAACCCCCCGTGCCCATGCCCCGGGTGCGCCAGCGCAAGAGCGGGAACGAGCAACAGAACGGAGCCCAACAGGTAACGCATGACACAAGCCTCCTTGACGGCGTTCAGGTCAGCCCGGGGCAGTGTCGAACGCCCCGGCGCGAATCGTTTGCCCGACGCTGGTGCACAGCCTGTGCCAGAAAAGAAAGAGTATTATTTTCAGATAACTAGAGCGGCGAGGGCGATAGCGACACAACTGAGGGCGCACTTTATTGGTGCATATTGAGAGACCGGCGCACAAAAAAGGGGCGGGCCGGATGCCCGCCCCTGGCGCAGGCTAGAAGTCGGTGGCGACGGTGAACGCCCAACGGTCACGGTTGCCCGAGATGTCGTTATCCCCGTACATCACGCTGAAATCGAGACCGGCATACTCCACCCCGGCACCAATGTGCCAGTAGACAAGGTCATCCGTGTCGCTGTCGTCGTAATCGACATAGCCCAGGTCCGTAAACACGTACGTGCTCTGCGGCAGCGCGTAGGCAAGGTTCAGCTCGTACTTGAGGTAGTCGCCGTCGGAGGCCTCGTAGATGACGTAGAAATCCGCGGCCAGATCCTGATAGCCGGAGTTCACGCCGCCATAGACTTCAGTGAACTCCGCCGCCCCGCCGGCCGCTGGATAGAAGAAATGCACGACACCCACGTCGATGCCTACGGTGTCGGTGATGTCCGTGGCGAAACCGCCGTAGACGTCGATCTCGATATAAGCGGGGTCCTCATCACCGAACTGGACGCTCGAGTTCCAGTTGCCCAGATAGAGCCCCGATTCGTGCTCCAGGTCGAAGCCGCCCTGAATCGCGGGCCGACCACCGGTCTCGCTGGCACCCTGAAAGATGTAGTCCGACGTGACCGCCAGATTGCCACTCCAGGCAAAACCGGCCCCGAGATCATTGGCGGCGGCACCGCCGGAGGTCACGAGCAGGCCACCGGTGGCCAACGCAGCTAGGGTCTTTTTCATTGGTATCGCCTCTGTTGCGGTTGTTCCCGAATGCCCCCGCCACCCTCCCGGTGGCGCGGATCAAGCGGGCAACTGCAGAAGGCGTGCCACTTTAATAAATAGTGCGACCATTCAAGCCGTTGCATTCAACACAACGGCTCGGCCCGGTGCGATGCGCACCGCGGTGCAGCGGCCGTGTGCCTGCGTCGCCCCGTTTGCGGGCAAAAAAAAGCCGCCCGAAGGGGCGGCCTTGTTCTCGCGCGGTCACGCTGCAGGCGAATCAGTCGTCCACGTCGACGCCGCTCTCCCCGAGCATGTAGACCACCGCGTTGCGAACCTCCTCGTCACTCAGGCTCGAGTCGCCGCCGCGGGCCGGCATGGCGCCAATGCCATTGATGGCGTTGTCAACGAGCTCCTCCAGACCCTTCTCTTCGTAGAGGCTGGCCCAGGCGTCTTCGTCGCCCGTCACGGGCGCATTCATCGCGCCGCTGTCGTGACATGCCATGCAGGCGGTCTCGTTGACCTCGGAGCCGGACATGGCGACTTCTTCCTCGTCGTCGTCATCGTCTTCGGCGTCGTCCACCGCGACGTCGGGAGCGGACTCGCCCGCTTCACGGACGACGCCAACCGTCAGCAGGTTGCGCTCGACACGATCCCGTTCATGGGCGAGCCGTGCCTGCTCGCGGGATTCGTCGAACGTGCTGGCAAACACGGCCAGGATGCCGATGATCACCGCGCTCACCACGAGCAGCGCCATCACCCCGCCGAAGGTTTTCAAGAATGCCTTATCGTCTTGCTCGTCGCTCACGCTCCACACTCCATCGAAATAAGTGCCCGCAACGGGGCCGGGAACCGGGACCGCAGTATATCCGAAAGACCCGACCCGCAAAACCTCGCCGCCCGGGAACGAGCATGGACGTATCCGCCCATAACCGCTATCCTACGCAGCTCAAATCAACGCGCCCGTAGCTCAGTTGGATAGAGCGTCGGCCTCCGAAGCCGAAGGTCGCAGGTTCGAATCCTGCCGGGCGCGCCATCTTCTCCTGAAGCACCCCAAGCTTCGCCGATTGCAACGCATCTTCGCGAGTCGGGATTCGAACCTGCGACATCCAGCCCCGCCAGATTCGCCCGGCCGGCCCGGTGTTCTATACTCCATTGACAATAGAGGCGCTTCAGCGCCTGCCGCAAGGGCTCCGCCGGAGCGTCACCGGGAGTGGGCATCATGGCAACACTGACGCCGGATCACGGGCGCAGCCTGCTCCTGGTGGATGACCATGCCGTCGTCCGCATCGGCTATCGCCGCCTCCTTGAGCAGGCACAGGCCGGCTGGGAGGTGGAGGAGGCCGACAGCGGCGAGGCCGCCTGCCGTCTGTGCGCCGAGCGCACCTATTCCGTAGTGGTTCTGGACCTGGCCCTGCCGGGTATCAGCGGGCTGGAGACCCTGCGGCGCATCCGCGCACGCAATCCGGGCCAGCGTGTGCTGGTGATGAGCATGCACGAACAGCACGCCTTCGTGCGCCAGGCGCTGGAGGCCGGAGCCATGGGATACGTCACCAAGTCCAGCGCACCGGAGACGCTCACGACCGCGCTCGCCCGGGTGCTGGACGGGCACCGGTTTCTGGGGCCTGACCTGGCCGCAGAGCCGAGTGGAGCGCGCCGTGCCGATGCCGGACTCGACACGCTCTCGCCCCGGGAATTCGAGATCTTCCGCATGCTGGCGGCCGGCCGGAGAACGGCCGACATCGCCGCGACGCTGAACATCAGCTACAAGACGGCAGCGAACTGCAGCACCCGGATCCGGGGCAAACTGGCGGTGGGCGCCCCGGCGGACCTCACCCGCCTTGCCATCCGCGCCGGCGTGATGGAGCTTTGAGTCGTGTCGCTCACCACCCGACTACAGGCCCTGTTCGCGATACTCACCATCGCGTTCCTGGCGGCCGGTCTGGCACTGGTGATCCATCATGCCCGCACGGCGGTTCATGCCGAGCTGGCATCCAGCGTCAATCTCACGGCAGCGTTGATCAGCGGAGCGGTGGCGGCCGGGCAGGAGACGCCGGAGGAATTGATCGACCGGCTGGACGCGGTGACGCTTCAGCGCCACATCCGCCTGGAGAAACGCCGGGACGACAGACACCGCCCCCTGTCCACGGAGCCGCGGAGTGAGGCCGGCGCACCGGCCTGGTTCACGGGGCTGGTCGGGTTCGACCCCGACATGCAGTCCCGGGAGGTCCGTCTCAACGACCCGGCTGACACGGTGCTGGTCATCCGCGCCGAACCTGCCGACGAGATTGCCGAGGCGTGGCAGGGCGCCCGCGGGCTGCTGGCGCTGCTGATCGGTTTCGGCGCCATCGCGGCGCTGTTGACCCAGTGGTTGCTGCGCCGGGCATTGTCGCCGCTGCGCCACCTGCTCCGCGGGCTTGGAGCCCTGGAACAGGGTGATTACACCTCGCGCCTGCGCATCGCCGGCGCCCCCGAACTACGCCGCGTCTCCCTGGGGTTCAACCAGCTGTCGGCCGCCCTGCAGGAGGCACAGACACGCAACCGCCGCCTGAGCCGGGAGCTGCTGGAGATCCAGGAGGACGAGCGTCGTCACCTGGCACGGGAGCTCCACGACGAGATGGGCCAGTGCACCAGCGCGCTGCAGGCGGAAGCGGTTGCGATCCGCGATGACCGGACGCCACTGCCCGCCCGCACCCGGGAGGGCGCCGAAGCCATCCGCGACACGGCCCGTCACCTGCACCACCTGGCACGCAGGCTGATACGGCGCCTGCACCCGGCGGAGCTGGATGCCCTGGGACTGGAGTCCGCGCTGCACACCATGTGTGACGACTGGCAAGGCCGCCACCCGGACGTCCGGCTGCATACGGATTTCGCGGCCACGGCCCGCATGCCGGCCGGATCCGCCCACGACATCCACGTCTACCGCGTGGTGCAGGAGGCGCTCAGCAACATCAGCCGCCACGCGCGCGCCAGCCAGGCGTGCGTGCGCCTGCGCATGCCGGGCCAGGCGCTGCAGCTCACGGTGGCGGACAACGGTGCAGGATTTCCACCGTCGCCACCCGGGCCAGGAAGCAGCGGGGGGTTCGGACTGACCGGCATGGCAGAGCGGGTGCGCAGCCTGGGCGGTCGCCTGCGCATCATCTCCCGGTCGGGCGCCGGCTCCTGCCTGGCCTGCCGTTTCCCGTTGCCCGACGGCGCCCCCTCCGGGCCGGGGCATGTTGCACCACTCGTCCAGCCTCAGAAGCGTGCGGTAAGCCCGGCCATCACCGTGCGTCCGGCGCCGGGGCGCAGCCCGTCCTGAACGTCGCTGATGTAGAGCCTGTCGGTGAGATTCCGCCCCTGCACCCAGAGCGTGGTATCGACGCCCTGCAGCGCCGTGCGATAACTGGCGCGCGCGGACAACAGCGTGCGGCTCGGCACCCGTCCCGAGTCCGCGTCGATGGCGCGGGTGTTTTCAATGTCGGAGTAGAACGCGCCGAAATGGCTGGCGGTGGCGCTCAGCTCCCAGCCACTGAGGTGATCCACGCCAAGGGTGAGGCTCCCGGCGTGGCGGGGAATCTCCGGGACACGGTTGCCATCCAGAGGCCCCGTGCGAAAAGTCGCCTCGGTGTAGTTCCAGGCGAGCTCGGCAAACAGATTGTAGGGCCCGGGCCGGTACGCCGCTGAATCCACCCGCGCTTCCACGTCCACGCCCATGATGTCCGAATCGGCGGAATTGACGAACAGCGCATCACCGAAGGCATCGACCTCCGCGCGAATCAAGGTGTTCTCGATGCGGTTGTAGAACGCCGCGGCGTCGTAGCGCACGCCGCCGAGGGCATCGCCCCGCACACCGATCTGCGCATTGATGCCGGTCTCGGGCTCAAGCGGGAATTCCTCGGAACGCGCCGGTGCCGGCGCGTAGCCCCGATGGACACCGGCGTAGACCTCCGTGGCATCGAACCCCTGGTAGAGGACGCTCACACCCGGCAGATACAGGGTGTTCCACTCACTCTCCCGCACGCCTTCGTCCTCGTGTCCGGGCCGGAACCGGGTATGCGCTTCCTGTCGATAGGTTTCCGCCCGCAGACCGGGGGTAATGGTCCAGTCCCCCGCGCGCATGCGGTCCTGCAGGAAAGCGGAGTAGGCCTCGGCCTTGTAGGTGATGCGGCGCCCATCCTCCGGATAGCCGTCCTCGTCCTCGACGGCGCGCAGGCGCCCGCGGTTGCCGGCGTCCAGCTTCTCGCCCTCGCGCCCCACCGGCCTGCGATCATCGAAATCATGCCGCTCGAAACGCAGCCCGCCCTCGAATGTGTGGGACACGGCACCGGTCTGCACACCGGCAAACGCGGCACGGGTCTCAAGGCCGAACGTCTCGTACCGGCGGTCACGGCCACGCATGAAGCCGCCATCGTCCAGCGGCTCGCCACTGGTCTGGAAGCGGGGGCGATCCAGGTTGGTGTAGAACGCCTTGCTGGAGAGACGCAGGCGCTCCGTAGCCTGAAACTCGTGACTGAGATCCAGCTTCCAGTAATTCACCGAGATGTTGTTGTCTTCGCGGCCCTCGTTGAGGCGACGCTTGCCCCGGGGATTCCCGTCGAACTGCGTGGGCGTGAGGTTGTTCTCGTCGTAGCCGTCGGAGCGCTCCCTGAAGTAGGTGGCGGATACGCCCAGGTCGTGCCGGTCGTTGACGTCCCAGAGCACGCTGCCGAAGAAGTCGTCGTACTGGTGCTCCTCGACATCGAAGACGCCGTCGGTGTTCTTGCCGGTGTACGCGACGACAGTGCCAACATCGCCGTCAGTGCGACGGTGCATCAAATGGCGCTGAAAGGTGTTGCGATTCCCGCCAGCCAGCTCGACCGTGGTCTCCGGGACCGGCGTCGGCTGCTTGTTACGGAAGTTGATGATGCCGTGGTTGTTGAGCGGGCCGTGCACGATCTGGCCGGCGCCCTTGAGCACCTCGATGCGCTCCAGCCGCTGCACCGGCGGCGTGTAATGGGCACCGGAATCCAGGTAGTTACTGGCAGCAATGGGGGTGCCATCCTCCAGCAGCAACGTCTTGCGCGAGCGCCGCGGTGGAGCGCCGCGCACGCCGATGCCGGCACGCCGCCCCAGGGCGTCGTCGTCGATGGTCCGCACCCCGGCCACGAGACCCAGGGCGTCGTGCAGCGTCTGCGGACGATACGCTTCGATGTCGTCATCCTGCAGCACGGTGGCCGCGCCCGGGGTCTCGGCGATGTCATCGACGAGCAGCGCCCGTACCTCAAGGGGTTGCAGCACCTGCACGGGCGCCTCCCGGTCACCCTCCGCCCATGCGCCGAAACCCGCCGTCAGCAGGCAGGCTCCCAGCGCGTACGGACCAGCCATTCGCATGGTGGCGGCCACGGTTACCCTCCCGTTTTCTCATTGTTCTGCCTCCGAGTATTGGCGCTGACCACCGGGTGTGACAGGGGAAGTTTTCCCGGGCTACACTCAAAACGGCGTTACGAACGTGGACGATCACGGTTAAGGAATCGATGCATGCACGATGGCGTCTTCCGTCGCGACGGCGGGAAGTTCATCCCCTCGGACCAGAGCCGGGGCCCCTGGAATCCCGACTTTCTGCACGGGGGGCCGGTGGTGGGGCTCATGGCCCACGCGCTGCAGCAGGCGGCGGACCGGCCCGACCTGCGGCTGGCGCGCCTGACCGTGGACCTCCTGCGCCCCGTCCCCAAACAGCCGCTGACCGTGGCAACCGAAACCGTCCGCCCGGGCAAGCGGCTGCAGCTCCTGGAGGGGCGGCTACTGGCGGATGGCAACGAGGTCACGCGGGCATCGGCGCTGTTCCTGGAGCACGGGTCGCCGTCGGTTCCGGAGCACGGCCGGTTTCCGGCAACCGGGTTGACGCCCCCGGAGGAGAACAACCCCCTCAGCCTCGCTGAGGCGGCGGACTGGGGCACGCGTTACAGCCCCGAAGGCTTCCACACAACCGCGCAGGCGGTGGTGCTGAGCGGCACCCAGGGGAAAGGACACGGCAAGGTGTGGATGCGGCTGCCCCTGCCGCTGATCGCTGGCGAACCCACCGACCCACTGGTGACAGCAGCCACCCTGTGCGATTTCGGCAACGGCGTGGGTCAGCTTCACCTGGGCGCAAACCAGGGCAGTATCAATGCCGACGTGACGCTCTACCTGCACCGTGCGCCCCGGGGCGAGTGGCTGGGCCTGGAGGCCAGCGGCCGCATGCAGGACAACGGCATGGGCCTGGTGGAGACCACCCTGTTTGACGGCGACGGCCCCGTGGGCCGCGTGCTTCAGGCGACCATCGCCATGGGCTAGACCTGCGCCGTGATCTCGTTGTCGCACTCCTCGCCACGGTTCACGGCGTCCAGGTTGCTTAGAGTGACCTCGGCAATCTGCGTCATGGCCTCGTCGGTGAAAAACCCCTGGTGGCCCGTAATCAGCACATTGGGGAAGGTCAGCAGGCGCGAGAGAACGTCGTCGGCAAGAATTTCGTCGGAGAGGTCGCGGAAGAACACGTCGCCCTCCTGTTCATAGACGTCCAGCGCCAGATGGCCGACCCTGCCGGACTTCAGCGCGGTCACCACGGCCTGGGTATCGATCAGGCCACCCCGGCTGGTATTGACGATCATGACGCCATCTTTCATCTTCGCCAGGCTATCGGCGTTGATCAGGTGGTGATTGTCCTTGGTCAGCGGGCAGTGCAGGCTGATCAGGTCCGCGGTGGCGTACAGGGTGTCCAGATCCACGTATTCACCACCGAGCTCCTTGAACGCCGGGTTCTCGAAGACGTCGTAGCCGAGAATGCGCACGCCGAACCCGGACATCACCTTCGCCGTGGCGACGCCGATACGCCCGGTACCGATCAGGCCGACGGTGCGACCGTGGAGATTGAAACCAAGCAGCCCGTTGAGGTTGAAGTTGCTCTCCCGCACTCGGGCGTAGGCGCGGTGGGTGTTGCGGTTGAGGGTGAGAATCAGCGCCATGGTGTGCTCGGCCACCGCCTCCGGGGAGTAGGCCGGCACCCGCACCACCTGCAGCCCGAGCCGCTTGGCCTCCTGCAGATCCACGTTGTTGAACCCGGCGCAACGCATGGCCACGGTGTGCACGCCCTGACGCTGCAACTCCTGCAGACAGGCGGCATCCAGCGTGTCGTTGACAAAGGCGCAAACGGCGTCGTCACCACTGGCCAGCCGCGCGGTGTCCGCATCCAGGGCGGACTCTGAGAACTCCAGATCGAAGCCGAAGGCGGCGTTCGACCGCTCGAAGAACTCGCGATCATACTTCTGGGCGCTGAAAAACCGGATGCGCATGGCTCCCCTCCTGTAATGACGTCAGCCCGGCGGCAGTTCTGATGCCCGCCTGATGCAGTCTCTCCCGTCGCCCTTGGCAGCGTACAGGGCTCGGTCAGCCAGGTTCTCCAGGGCACCGCCCGAGAGCCCGGGCCTCATTTCGGCAACCCCGATACTGACTGTGACGCGCCCGGCACAGGCCACCTCGTGGCGCGTCACGGCTTCGGCGATACGCTCGGCGACGATGCTGGCTCCATGCTCATCCACCCGAGGCAGCAGCACCATGAATTCCTCGCCCCCCCAGCGGCCGGCGTGCTGCTCCGCCTCCAGCACTCCGGCCATGCGCCAGCTCAACTCCTGCAGCACTTCGTCGCCCATGGCGTGCCCGAACCGGTCGTTGACTGTCTTGAAGTGGTCAACATCCAGGAGCACCACCGAGAATGGCTCCCTGGACTCACGGTAACCCAGCTCCAACCCCCGGAGTAACTGTTGCAGTTTGGCACGATTGTATAAGCCGGTGAGGGCATCGTGGGACGCCCGGTACTCCAGCTCCTGCTGCAGGGCCCGCTGGCGCGTGACATCGAGAACTGTACCGATCACGCGCTCCACACGCCCGGTGTCGTCGCGCAGCACCCGGCCCAGCTCGCGCACCCAGACCGGCTCGCCACCTTCACGGACAACCCGGTACTCGATCTCGTAATGCCCGTCGTCGGCGCATTCCGCCACCAACCGCTTGATCCGGTCGCGGTCCCGCGAGTGGACAAGCGCGCGATACTGCTCAATGGTCGGCGCCCCCAGGGACGGGTCCCGGCCAAAGATCTCGTACGTCACCCGGGACCACCACAGCGTACCCCGCCCCGGGTCGCCGCCTTCCGGCCGCGCGATCCAGTGCCCCAGGCGCGCGATGCGCTGCGCCTCCTCCAGCCACTCCTTGCTCAGTGCCAGTTCTTCCTGGGCCTCGCGCAGGGCCGTGATCTCCACGAAGACCCCCAGGTTCCACGAGCCAATGGAGGTGGCATGGGCCTGGAAAACACGCACGGCACCATCGCCGCAGCGGATACGGACCTCCATGGGATCGATGCGGTCACGGTCCCTGGCCGCGCGGGCCATGCGCTCCTTCCAGGCCTGCGCAATCGGCTCGCGATAGGCGGGATCGGGGTACGCCAGCGGCCACCAGTAACGCACGTCCGGAATATCCGACTCGGTGTAGCCGATGCGCTGGCGAAACTCCCGGTTGAGGAAAACGATCCGCTCGAAATCGCCGACCCCCTCGGTGATGACCATGGGCACGGGCGAGGCATCGATCAGGTCGGAGAGTGCCGCAGGTGAGCTGGCCAGCTCCCCCGTCTGGAAGCCACGGGCTGCGAACAGGTCATCGAGACAGCGCGCGGTGGGGAGCGCCTCCAGCCAGACAGCCTTGGTGGCCAGGTCAGCCCCGGCCACCATCGCCCGCTGCCTCGGTGTCAGCACACCAAAGCGGCGCTCCAGCACAAGCACCAGGAGCGCAGTGCTGTCGCTGTCCATCTGCTCGCTGATAAATCCACCCTGCCCGTCACCCGCGCCGCCCCGGGCGCGGAACCCGCTGTTTTTCTCTGCTATGACGCTACTCTACACCGGGGTCATCGCCTTGGGTATCCGCCCCGGCGTCGTGGCCCGACTCGCCCCGTTCATCGTAATCGAGCCAGGCCTCGTACACATCGTCGCTCCAGTGGGACTGAAACCAGGCAATGGCGGCGTCGATCTCGTTGTCATCCAGGCGATCACCGAACCCCGGCATGCGATTGAAGCCATCGCGGATGAACGTACGCAGCTCATCTTTCGGATGGTGCCAGGCGTGGGCAGTCCCGTTCAGGGGCGGCGGCGGGAAGTAGCCATCGTCGTCCCGCTGCTGCCAGTTCTCGGCGCCCTGCGCCTGCTCACCATGGCAGACAGCACACTCCGCCTCGAACACGGCCTCTCCAACCTGGACCTGCTCCTCGGTGTACCACCGGTCGTCGGCGGGTTCCGAGCAACCGGCGACGATCACTGCACCGAGCAGCAGTGCGATTGTCGAGCGACGCGCCAACATCTATGACACCCGGGATTCGCCCAGGTAGCGCCACTGCCCGAACAGCAGGCGGACGATATGCCCGAGCAGGTCGGCGCGCGAGACTTCACCCTCCGTGAGGATGCCGATGGCCCCTTCGCGATGCCGCACCCCCTCACGACCGGACCACGAATCCACCACATCACCGAGCTCACCCCCCTTGCGCAGGGACTGCGCCAGCTCCCGCGGCAGGGGAATACGGGCGCCGCTGGCCACGAGCAGGTGCCCGCGCGAGGTGGCCAGCGCCCCCCAGTTGCACAGCCACATGTCACCGGCGTGATCCACCAGCCCGCCTTCCAGGCCGAGCCCGAGCTCGACGCCCGGCTGGCGCACCAGCCAGTGGGCCCGGTTCACGGCGCCGGTGCGGGTCTCGTCATCGCTGCGCGGCTGGTCGGCCACCCCCGACGGGGCGCTTCTGGCCACCACTGTGAAGCCCTGATCGGGGGTAAAGACGGCCTGAACGGCATCGAGCTTGGCGGGGTTGGTCGATCCGAGATAGAGGGTGCGGTATGACATCGCTGGGAACGGACTCACCTGTCAGATAGCCGGCAGAGAAGAACACGGGGTAGCCCCACCGTTATAACGCAAAAGGCGGCCCGGACGTAACGGCGCAGGCCACCGTCCATCAATGCACCAGAATGAACCAGGCCCCCATACCCACCAGGATGGCCGCTGTGAGATAGGAGAGGTGCGGCAGATACTGCTCCACCAGCTGACGGTGCCGCTGGTAACCGAGCACAAGTAGCAGCGTGGGCACCAGAATCGCCACGATCACCGCCAGGGAGTACACCACCATCAGCGTGAGGCAGTGGGCGGTGCCGGCACAGATGGCGAGGATCTGAACCGGCTCCTCATGAGCAAGGCCGAGCAGAATGGCGACGATGGCGAGCTGTCCGAGGCCACGCTGATCCGGGTCGCCCAGCCGCGCCTGGGCCGACGCCTGCAGGCGGGCCAGGGGGCCGTGGCCGTGATGGGCATGACCATGATGGTGGTGGCCGTGCCCCTGCCGGGCTGCAGGTACTGCCAGATGCCAAGCAGCACCAGCATGCAGCCGGCCGCGACCGATAACCAGCGCGCCTCATGGAGATCATAGGCGCCCGCAAGCAACAGAAAGATCGCCACCAGGGCGATGCTGCTCAGCAGGTGCCCGACCCCGATGACCAACGCCGCCACGGCCCCCGCCACGTAGCGGCGTTTCCGCCGCAGGGCGTACGTTGCGGCGATGGGCCAGCCGTGGTCCGGAAGCACGCCGTGGATCAGCCCGATACCGATAACGGCCGCAATCAGCCCAAGGGTCATTGCCTCACCTGTGCATCTCCAGTGCCCGATTGCGCCGTACACCCCGGCGGCTTTCGGGAGAGTAGCACGGGCGGTGCCGCCTCACGGGTGCACATCGGCCTCGTCGATGGGCTTGCCCTGGGCCCGGGCCACTTCCTCCAGAACGCGGCCCTGGAAGCGATACTCACGCACCGCATTCGAGAGCCACACGGACATCGAACCATCAGCGCGCACGCCCATGATCAAATACCTGGATTCCTGTTGACGCCCGTCCCACTCCTGCGTCACAGGCGGCAACCGTGCCGCCCGGGCCGTAAGGTCCTCCGGCAGCTCCGTCTCCGCGCGGTAAATCACACCCGTGCTCTCATCCCGCCAGGCAATCCGCAACGCGTACGGCATCGGCTGGTTGTGATAACCCAATGTGCT
>NZ_FOEG01000011.1 GCF_900110585.1 Aquisalimonas asiatica
CCCGGACCACCCGGACCACCCGGACCACCCGGACCACCCGGACCACCCGGACCACCCGGAACATCCGGAACATCCGGAACATCCGGAACATCCGGAACATCCGGAACATCCGGAACATCCGGAACATCCGGAACATCCGGAACATCCGGCATATTCCGGTACGCCCGCGGCATTCGTAGGGTGGACCTTCAGGTCCACCAAACCATCACACGACGATCCACCCCACGATCGCGTTACTGCGTCGGGTCGTCGCCCACCTGCACCAACAACTTGCCGAAGTTCTTGCCGGTGAGCAGCCCCTGGAACGCCGACACGGCGTTCTCCAGGCCCTGCACCACGTCATTGCGGTACTTGAGCTCGCCGCTTTTCACCAGCGGCGCAACCGTCTTGAAGAACTCGCCGCGGCGGTCCGCATGGTCGAACTGGATGAAACCGCGCACGGTCAGCCGCTTGGTCAGGATATGGCGCATGAAGCCCGAGAGCTTGTCCGGGCCGTCCGGTGCGCCGGTTTCGTTGTAGTGGGCGATCAGGCCGCACACGGGGATGCGGGCAAACTCATTCAGCAGCGGCAGCACCGCCGCCTGCACCTTGCCGCCCACGTTCTCCCAGTAGATGTCGACGCCATTCGGACACGCCGCCGCCAGATCCTGTTCGAAGGTCGGGGAACGGTGATCGACGCAGGCGTCGAACCCCATGGATTCGGTAACGAACCGGCACTTGTCCGGCCCACCGGCAACACCCACGGCACGGCAGCCCCAGTGCTGGGCGAGCTGGCCGACCACCTGCCCCACGGCGCCGCTGGCAGCAGAGACGACCACCGTCTCTCCCTTCTGCGGCCGACCGTGCTCCACCATCCCCACGTAGGCGGTGAACCCGGGCATGCCGAGCACGCCCACGGCAGTGCTGATGGGGGCATCGTCCGGGTTCAGACGCTTCAGTCCCTTGGGATTGACGGCGGCATAGGCCTGCCAGCCAGTGTGCGCCAGGGCCAGATCGCCGGCCTGCCAGTCCGGGCTGTGCGATTCCACTACCTCGCAGACCGTGCCGCCTTCCATGACGCTTCCCACTTCCACGGACTGGGCGTAGGACTTGGCGGCACTCATGCGCCCGCGCATGTACGGATCCAGGGACAGGTAGATGGTGCGCAGCAGAACCTGGCCGTCCGCCGGTTCGGGCATGGGCGCGGACTCCAGCTTCAGATGCGATTCGTCGGGCATGCCTTGCGGACGTGCGGCCAGCACGATGCGTTGATTCTCGGCCATTGGTCGCATTCTCCCCCTTGGTATTCGTTAGAGCCTTCGATCGGGATACCGAGCATAGCAGCAATGCCCGGCCGCGCGTGACAGGCTCGCTGCAGCCGCCCTTGATCTGTGTCAACCGCCTGTCCTGAAGGCCATGCTCTACTGCCCGACTTGGCGCGTACGCAATTGGACGGCCCGACAGGCCGCCGGAGGACTCCATGAACGCCTGCATTCAGGACATCATCGTGCCGGTGGACGGCTCGGACCACGCCGGTGCCGCCGTCCGTTACGCCTCGCGGCTGGCACGCACGCTGGACGCCGACATCCATCTGGTGCACGCCTTCCCGGGCTCCATTCAGCACGTGATGGAAACACTCGGTCGCAGCCCGGGGGACGCCAGTGCCGAGCGGCTCACCGCGGAAGCCTTCGAGACCCTGCGCAACGGCAGTGCGCGGCGCGCGTTCCAGCACGCCCGGGAGTACCTGGGGGACGCCGACAACGTCACCGAGCACGTGCTGGACGGCAAGCCCTCTTCGGCCATCGCCGGTTTCGTCGGCGACGGCCACGACGTCCAGGTGGTCATGGGCCGCCGCGGCCTCGGCCGGGTGCAGGAGCTGTTGCTGGGCAGCGTGAGCGAGCGCGTGATCCAGAGCGTCCACCAGCCGGTCACCGTCGTCACCGCCGGGCGGGAATGGGTGGAAGCACCGGACGGCGGCCCATTGCCCCTCATCGTGCCGGTCGACGGCTCCCGCCCATCCGGCAAGGCGGCGGCATACGCGGCGCGGCTCGCCGCACGCAGCGGCGCTGCCATCCATCTGCTCCACGCCTTCCCGGGGCTGCTGGGGATCGACCCGAGTCACAACGCCACGATCTCCACCACGGAGGCGGAGGCCGTCTCCCGGCGCACCCTCAGCCACATGGCACGGCAGAGCGCAGAGGATGCGTTCAGGGCCGCCCGGGACGCCATGGGGGACGCCCCGGCGCCCGGCACGGACGTGGTGCAGATCAGCCGCCACGACAGCCCTGCGCGGGCCATCAATCAGTACGTGCGTGACCTGGGGCCGGCGGAGGTCATCCTCGGCCGGCGGGGCCTCAACCGCATCGAGTCGCTACTGGGGAGCGTGAGCCAGCGCGTCATCCATGGGGCCGCCTGTCCGGTCACAGTGCTCGGGTGAGAAACCGCGCAACGCACGCAGGTCGCAACCGGGTGGAGGCTCACCCGGGCTGAACGGGCGCGCTCAGATCAATCGTTCGTTGCCACCGGGGTATCGTCCCGGCCGCCCCACTCCGTCCAGGAGCCATCGTAGACGGCCACATCGTCCCGCCCCAGACGGTGCAGGGCGAACGCCAGCGCACAGGCGGTCACACCGCTGCCGCAGCTACACACCACCGGCTTGTCCTCCGTGCCCGAAAAAAGCGCGGCGAGGGTGTCCGTGTCGTGCATGCGCCCGGTGGCGGGGTCCACCAGACGATCGGCCGGCAGGTTGCGTGCGCCGGGGATATGCCCACCGCGAACACCCGGGCGCGGCTCCGGGTCACGCCCGGCGAAGCGCCCCTCCGGCCTGGCATCCAGCATGACCGCATCACCGGAGCCGAGATTGGCTTGCACGTCTTCAAGGCGCCACACGCCATCCGGCTGGAACCGCGCCGTGAACACCCGCGGCTCGACGGGCACGTCCCCGGTCTCCAGCGGCTGCCCGGCCTGCACCCAGGCCGGCAGTCCACCATCGAGAATGGACACCTGCCCGTGACCGAAGACCCGGAACATCCACCATGCCCGGGCCGCGGAGAACAACCCACGCGTGTCGTAGATCACCACGTGGCTGTCGTTGCCGATGCCTAGCGCCCCGGCAGCGCGGGCGAAATCCTCCGCTGACGGCAGCGTATGCGGCAGCGTCGCCTCCGGATCCACCACCCGGTCGATATCGAAGAACACCGCACCCGGGATGTGCCCCTGGGCGAACTCCGCCGCCGCATCGCGATTGGCGCCCGGCAGATGCCAGCTCGCATCAACGACGCGAACATGCGGCTCCGCGCGGTTGCGGGCCAGCCAGTCCACGCTGACCAGCGGGGAGACGTCATCAGCGGTCATGGTGATTGCTCCGTTGCCACCTCGGTCAGCACAGGTTAGCACTGACAACGCGGGCCGCGGTCGCCCAGCACTCCGGTACTGGCTACGGATAAGCCATACTCTCTGGCATACTCCCCCGCATGCTCGACGCCCCGGCCCGCCTGACGATTCACGACCTGGACTGCGGCTCCCTCACCGGCGTCTCCCTGGCGATCGATCCGGGCGAGGTCGTGTGCCTGTCCGGGACTTCGGGCGGCGGCAAGAGCCGCCTGCTGCGGGCCATAGCCGATCTGGATGCGCACACCGGTGACGTCTGGTGGGGCGATCTCCACCAGGGGAGTCTCCCGGGTCATCAATGGCGCCAGCGAGTCATGCTGTTACCCGCGGAGGCGCCCTGGTGGTTTGAACGGGTCGGCGCCCATTTCCCCGCCACTCCGGACCCATCGGACCTTGCCGCCGTGGGCTTGCCAGCAGACGCCATGGACTGGCCGATCACGAGATTGTCGTCGGGGGAGCGCCAGCGCGCCGCTCTGCTAAGAATGATGGCCCACGGACCGCAGGCACTGCTGCTGGACGAACCGACCGCGAACCTGGATGCCACCACCACCGAGCGTGTGGAGGCGTGGCTGCTGCGGCGCATCCGTACCGACAGGCTGACCGTACTCTGGGTAGCCCACGACATGGCGCAGGTGAGGCGCGTCGCCGGCCGGCACCTGCGCATCAACGGCAATCGGCTGGAGGCCGTGGCGTGGACGTAATCGAGATCACCTGGTGGTCCCTGGCGGGCACCTCGCTGCTGGTGCTCGCCCTCGCCGTGTGCACCCACCTGGCACGGCTGGGAGTGTCGCGGGATGTGGTCATCGCCGCGGTGCGGACGGTCATCCAGCTCGCCCTGATCGGTCTGGTCCTGGAGACGCTGTTCGCCTTCGCCGCGCTGCAGTGGGTGCTGCTCATGGGCGTGGCCATGGTGCTGGTCGCCGGTCGCGAGGTGATGGCCCGTCAGAACCGGCGCCTGACCGGCGGCTGGGCGTTCGGAATAGGGACCGTCGCCATGTTCCTGTCGTCGTTCACCGTGACGGCATTCGCGCTGGCGGTGGTCATCGGCCCGGACCCCTGGTACACGCCACAGTACTCCATCCCCTTGCTGGGAATGATGCTCGGCAACACCATGACCGGCATCGCTCTCGGGCTCGACCGGCTCACCGACACCGCCTGGCAGCAGCGCCAGGTGATCGAGGGGCGATTGATGCTCGGTCAGAGCTGGTCCACGGCCATCGCGGATATTCGTCGCGACGCAATGCGCACCGGCATGATCCCCATGATCAACGCCATGGCTGCGGCGGGGGTGGTCAGCCTGCCCGGCATGATGACGGGCCAGATCCTGGCCGGGACGCCGCCCGCGCTGGCGGTCAAGTATCAGATCCTGGTGATGTTCCTGATCACCGTTGGCACCGGGTTTGGCACGGTGGCATCAGTGATGATCGGTGCGCGCCGCCTGTTCGACGACCGTGAACGGCTGCGCATCGACCGTCTCAGCGCCCCGCGCAAGGGCGCGTAAGCGCCCGACGGCGAGGCCGGCCCCCGGAGCGGGTTGCCGGGGCCAACCTCCCGATGGTCAGGACACCGCCGTCCGGTATCCCTCTGCCGTCAGCTTCTCGGTCAACGCCGCAATGTGGGCGGGACCCACTTCACAGCAGCCGCCCACGATGGTTGCGCCCTGCCGGACCCACCCAAGCGCGTGCTCGGCGTACGCGGCGGGATCAAGGTCCTTGCGTGCTTCGAGCACATCAACCGTGCCGCCCGGTTTCAGGGCCTCCACGGACGTGAAGGCGTTGGCGTAGCCGCCGAACGGCACACCGCTTCGCGCGAGCACGTCCATGGCCGAGGTGACCGCTTCCGGCACGGAGCAGTTGATCAGCAGGCGCGCCGCGCCGGCGGCCACCACCTGTTCGGCGGCTTCGGCAAGAGATTCACCGGAGCGCAGGCGCGTGCCGTCGCCATCATCCACCGTGAACGCAACCCACACCGGCAGGTTGCTCTCGGCGGCAGCAACGGTCGCCGCGCGCGCCTCCCGTGCCAGGGACATGGTCTCGCAGAGGAAGAGGTCCACGCCGCCGGACTGCGCCGCGACCATCTCCCGATAGGCCTGCAGGCAGGTGGCGTCGTCCGGCGCGATGTCCGGGCTGTAGCTCGCCATGAGCGGTGGCAGGCAACCGGCGATGCGCACATCCCGGCCGCTGTCGTCGCGGGCCTGGCGGGCGGCATCCAGCGCCGCGGCGTGCAGCGGCCCGAAGAGATCGGGCTCGCCATCGCGCTCCAGGCGCTGGGGCGTGGCACTGTACGTGTTGGCGGTGATGACCTGGGCGCCGGCCTCGATGAAGTCACGATGGGCTGCAACCACCAGATCCGGCTCGTCGAGCATCACCTGGGCGGACCACAGCGGGGATGCCGGGCGGCTGCTGCGCCGACGCAGCTCCTGGCCCATGCCGCCGTCCAGGATGAGAACGTCGTTCTGGTTCGGGTGCATCATTCGGGTCTCCTCTCGATTGTTGTGGCCGCCGCCGGACTCCGCGGCTCGGCCGCCTCTTCGGCGGCGGCATCACTGCACGTGCGGGGGAAAAGGAACGAGACGGCTGCGACCAGCGCGGCGAGCGTCGCAAACACAATGAATGCCTCCCCATAACCGGCGCGGGCGATGGTCCAGCCGACCAGTGGCGAGCCCACGGCCTGGCCGATCGTGATCGCAAGAAACGGGATCACCGGCCCCATGGACGGGCGGTCACGCAGCAGCCGGATGCCCGTCACCAAGTACAACCCGGTCAGGGTCATGAACGCCCAGCCGAAGACGGCGGCCGATATCAGCGCGATCAGCAAGTCGCCGGGCGCGGTTGCAATCAGCGCTGTTGCGCCCCCCAGCCCGACCAGCGCCAGTGCCTGGGTGGCGGGCGCACCAATGCGGTCCCCCAGGTCACTCGCCCAGGCGCCGGCGAGGCCCGTGATGCCCACCACCAGCCAGAGGTAACCGGTGAGCCGCTCCGGCAGGCTACCCACCTCAACGACCAGATCGGGCGCGAAGATCCAGTAGGCGGATCCGGCCACGCCCATGGCGAAGCAGAACAGGGTCAGCCGCGTGACCTCGAGCCACCGCTCCCGGGAAACGGGCGCCGTGGGCTGCGCCTGGCCCCGGCTTCCCGGCGCGGATGACGGAATCAGCAGAAGGGCTGCCAGTACGCCCAGCGCCGCCAGCACCGCAAACGAGCCGTAGGCGAGGCGCCAGGCGCCGCTCAGCAGCAGCACGGCCGGCACGCAGACGATCAGGCCAGCGCTGGTGCCGGCATTCATGACGGCGTTCACGCGCCCGCGGAGATCGGCGCGGACGGCGGCCTGCGCGCCGGACGATAACGCAGGCATCATCAGCCCCGTGGCGATGCCACAGGCGAAGACGCCGGTGCCGAGCACCACGGCGTCGCCCGCGAGGCTGATCAGGGTGAGGCCCGCAAGCGCGAACACCCCCGACAACCCGGCTGCCAGCCGTGGCCCCAGGCGGTCCGCCACCAGCGGGGCAACCACGCTGGCAAAACAGAAACTGATGAACGCCAGCGAGCCGACGATGCCCACGGCATCGGCAGACAGCCCGAGCTCCGCGCGGATCGACGGGACGAACAAGCCGAACGCGTAACGGGCGAGCCCGTACGCGATGGCGATCAGCCCGGCACCGAGAACCGCATAGCCGGTGGCGCTGACTGGCCTCATGCATGCCCCCTGGTGGCCGACGCGAGCACCGCAGGCAGCATGGCACGCAGGTGGCTGGTGACGGCGGAGGCACCGAGGACCGGCGTGAGCGCATCGGCCCCTTCCAGGATCACCAGTACGCGCTCGGCCGTGACGGAATCGTCCACGACACCGTCACGGGACAGGGCGTCGGCGATGACAGCGATCAGCTCCCGCTTGAGCCGGCGTCCCTGGTCGGCAATGGCCGGATGGTGCTGCTCGAACTCGCCGATCGCCTTGATGACGATGCAGCCGCGATTCGCGGTGGTCTCCAGCCACTGACAGTGCACGTGGGCCAGCGCCATGACGGCATCGCCCGCGGCGGCGGTGTCGACCGCGCGGCGCAGCTCGTCCAGATAGCGCGCGTAGCGCCGGTCGAGCACTGCTTCGATCAACGCTTCCTTGGAGGCGAAGTGGTTGTAGAGCGTCATCCGGGCGACACCGGCCTCGGCAACCACCCGGTCGACGCCGGTGGCGTGGAACCCCTCCGCATAGAAAAGCCGCTCGGCGGTGTCGAGCAGCGTGTCGCGCTTTCTGGCCACCATTGCAGCCTCCAGTTAATATAGAACGATCTATCTAAATTCTGAGGTTCAACAGGCTGAACTGTCAACAGGTCGAGGGTCCGCTTCCCGATCAGACCCGTTATACTGCGCCGTCCATCCACGGTGACCGGGGAGTTCCATGGCTCACGACGTGATCCGCATCAAGGGCGCCCGCCAGAACAACCTCCGCAATCTGGACATCGACCTGCCCCTGGGCGAGCTGGTGGTGGTGACCGGCGTGTCCGGCTCGGGCAAGTCGTCCCTGGCGTTCGACACGGTCTACTCCGAGGGTCAGCGGCGCTACGTGGAGACCTTCTCCCCCTATGCGCGCCAGTTCCTGGACCGCATGGACAAGCCCGCCGTGGACGCCATCGAGGGCATCCCGCCGTCCATCGCCATCGACCAGAACAACCCGGTGCGCACCTCCCGCTCCACCGTGGGCACCATGACCGAGCTCAACGACCACCTGAAGCTGCTGTTTGCGCGCACGGCGCAGCTGTACTGCGGCGGCTGCGGTCAGCGGGTGCAGAAGGACGACCCGGAGAGCATCGCCGCCCGGCTGCTGGCCCGCGCCGAAGGGCAGCGGGCCATGGTTGTCGCGACGGTCGCGGTGCCCAAGGGGCTGACCGCGAAGGAACTCAAGAGCCTGCTGGAGAGCCAGGGCTACACCCGTTTCCACAAGACGCTGAAGAACCGCGTGGAAGTGGTGGTGGACCGGGTGCGCCTGGCCGGCGACCGGCGCGATCGCCTGGTGGAGGCGCTGGAGGCCGGCCTGCACCTGGGCCGCGGCAGCGTGGCCGTGCATCCGCTGGACGATGACCGCAAGCCACTGGACCCCTGGCGCTTCTCCGGGGACTTCCACTGCGCCGACTGCGACATCCACTACCAGGCGCCCTCCTCCAGCCTGTTCTCGTTCAACTCGCCGGTGGGCGCCTGTGAGACCTGCCGCGGCTTCGGCCGGGTCATGGGCATCGACTACTCCCTGGTGATCCCGGACGAGAACAAGACCCTGGCCGAGGGCTGCATCCGCCCGTTCCAGTCCGGCCGCTCGGCGGAGTGCCAGACGGATCTCATGCGCTACGCCCGCCGCGCCGGCATTGCCACGGACATCCCGTGGAAGGATCTGCCCCAGGACCACCGGGACTGGGTGATCGAGGGCGAAGGCGGCTGGAACCAGCGCTGCTGGTACGGCGTGCGCCGCTACTTCGACTGGGTGGAGCGCAAGAGCTACAAGATGCACATGCGCGTACTGCTGTCGCGCTACCGCAGCTACGACCGCTGCCCCGAGTGCGACGGCGCGCGCCTGAAGCCCGAGCCGCTGCTCTGGCGCGTGGGTGGCCACGACGAGGTGGACCGCGTGGTGGCGCGTGACCACCGCTACCGGCCGCGCGGCGCGCGTCTGGAGCAGGAGCGCTTTCTCGGCCTGCCCGGCCTGAACCTCCAGGACATGCTCAACCTGCCGCTGGGGCGTTTGCGGGAGTACTTCGACCACGTGGACCTGCCGGCCCCGCTGGACGAGGCCGCCGAACTCCTGCTGGACGGCATTCGCGCACGGTTGCGCTACCTCACCCAGGTGGGCCTGGGCTATCTCACCCTGGACCGCCAGTCGCGCACGCTCTCCGGGGGCGAGGTGCAGCGCATCAACCTCACCACGGCGCTGGGCACCTCGCTGGTAAACACTCTGTTCGTGCTGGACGAGCCCAGCATCGGCCTGCACCCGCGCGACATGGGCCGCATCATCGAGGTGATGCACCGCCTGCGCGACGCCGGCAACTCCCTGCTGGTGGTGGAGCACGACCCGGACGTGATGCGTGCGGCCAACCGCATCCTGGACATCGGCCCCGGTCCCGGCGAGCGCGGCGGCGAAATCGTCTGTTTCGACACCCCGGACACGGTGGCCGCCACCGCGGGCTCACTCACCGGCGACTACCTGGCCGGCCGGCGCAGCGTCGCCGCGGCGCGGCCGGACGTCCGCCGCGAACCGGCCGACCACTGGCTGCACCTGCGCGGTGCCACCGAGCACAACCTGCACGGCCTGGACGTGGATATCCCGCTGGAGCGGCTGGTGTGCGTCACCGGCGTCTCCGGCTCGGGCAAGTCCACCCTGGTCACGGACGTGCTCTACAACACCCTGGCCCGACGCAAGGGCCACGGCACCAACCCGGCGGGCCACGTGGACGCCCTGGAAGGCGACGAGCACCTGGAGGACGTGGTGCTGGTGGACCAGTCCCCCATCGGCAAGACCACCCGCTCCAACCCGGCCAGCTACGTGGGCGCCTTCGAGGCCATCCGCAAAGCCTACGCCGCGGAGCCGCTGGCGAAGGAGCGCGGCTACAAGCCCGGCACCTTCAGCTTCAACGGCGGCGCCGGCCGCTGCCCCACCTGCGGCGGGAACGGCTTCGAGCACGTGGAAATGCAGTTCCTCTCCGATGTCTACATCCGCTGCTCGGACTGCGACGGGCGCCGCTACCGCGACGACGTGCTGGAGGTGAAGCTGCCGCCGGCCAAGGGCGTGGATGACGCGCCCCGCTCCATCGCCGAGGCGCTGGAGCTCACCGTGACGGAGGCAGTGCGCTTTTTCGGCGACAACCGCGAAATCCGCAACCGGCTGGAGCCGCTGGAAGCGGTGGGTCTTGGCTACCTCAAGCTCGGCCAGCCGGTGCCCACCCTCTCCGGCGGCGAGGCACAGCGCGTGAAACTGGCCGGCCACCTGGGCGAGGCAGCGCGCCGACGCAAGGGCCAGGGGCGCATGCTGTTCCTGTTCGACGAGCCCACCACCGGCCTGCATTTCGCCGACGTGGCAGTGCTGCTGAAGGCCTTCCAGCGGCTGCTGGACGCCGGCCACTCGCTGCTGGTGATCGAGCACAACCTTGACGTGATCGGCTGCGCCGACTGGCTCATCGACATGGGCCCGGAGGGCGGGGATCAGGGTGGCCAGGTGGTGGCGGCCGGGACGCCGGATGCGGTGTCGGGCGTGGAGGCGAGCCATACCGGACGGGCGTTACGGGAGTACCAGGGGATCAACCCGGGTGTAGGAGCGACGTCAGTCGCGACCGGTGCAGCCACGGCGCCCGACGCCGCACCGGTCGCGACTGACGTCGCTCCTACAGAGGCACCGACCCAGGCATCCGCCGTGGCCGAGGCACCGGCGGCCTATGCGCCGCTGGACGCCATCACCATCCACCACGCGCGCGAACACAACCTCAAGAACATCGACATCCGCATCCCGCGCAACCGGCTGACGGTGATCACCGGGCTGTCCGGTTCGGGCAAGAGCACGGTGGCCTTCGACATCCTGTTCAACGAGGGCCAGCGGCGGTACCTGGAGTCGTTGAACGCCTACGCGCGGCAGATCGTGCAGCCCGCCAGCCGGCCGGACGTGGAGGCCATCTTCGGCATCCCGCCCACGGTGGCCATCGAGCAGCGCACCAGCCGCGGCGGGCGCAAGTCCACCGTGGCCACCATGACCGAGGTGCACCACTTCCTGCGGCTGCTGTACGTGAAGCTGGGCACCCAGTACTGCCCGGACTGCGACGTGCCCATTCAGGCCCAGTCGCCGGAGGCCATCTGCGCGCGCATTCTCGCCGACTACCGGGGCCGCGAGATCACCCTGTTGGCGCCGCTGATCGTGGCGCGCAAAGGCGTGTACACCGACCTCGCCAAGTGGGCGGCGAACAAGGGCTTCGACCACCTGCGCGTGGACGACGCCTACCTGCCCACCGCCGACTGGCCGCGGCTGGACCGCTTCCGCGAGCACGACATCGACCTGCCCGTGGCCACGCTCACCGCGGACCCGGCGAACGAGTCCGCCCTGCGCACCGCGGTTGAGCGCGCCCTGGAGTACGGCAAGCACACCCTGAAGCTGGCCACCGAAGACGCCGCCGACGTGGTGTTCTCCAGCGAGCGCGCATGCCCGGGCTGCGGCACCAGTTTCGAGGAGCCGGATCCGCGGCTGTTCTCCTACAACTCGAAGCACGGCTGGTGCCCGTCCTGCTACGGCACCGGGCAGGTGCTGCCCGGTTTCGATGCGGAGCAGACCGGCGAGGAGAGCGCCTGGAACGAGGACGACGCCGAGCCGGTCACCTGCCCCACCTGTGACGGCCGCCGGCTCAACCCGGTGGCGCTGGCCATGCGGTTCAAGGGGCACAGCATCGCCGCGGTCTCGGAGCAGTCCGTGGCGCACGCGGCTGGCTGGGCCAACGACCTGAGCCTGACAGGCCGCGACGCCGCCATCGCCCAGGACATCCTGCCGGAGTTGCGCAACCGCCTGGACTTCCTGCAACAGGTGGGGCTGGGCTATCTCGCTCTGGACCGGGCGGCGCCCACGCTCTCCGGCGGCGAGGCCCAGCGCATCCGCCTGGCCGCCCAGCTCGGCTCCAGCCTGCAGGGCGTGTGCTACGTGCTGGACGAGCCCACCATCGGCCTGCACCCGCGGGACAACCGCATGCTGCTGGACACGCTCCAGCGTCTGGAGGGCCAGGGCAACACCATCGTGGTGGTGGAGCACGACGAGGACACCATCCGCCGGGCCGAACACGTCATCGACCTGGGTCCGGGCGCCGGGGTGAACGGCGGCCGCGTGGTGGCGGAAGGCACCGTGGACCAGTTGCTGGCCAACCCCGACTCGGTCACCGGCCGTGCCCTCGCCAACCCACTACGCCATCCGCTACGCGGCGAGCGCCGGGGCTTTCCCGCCGAGCAGACGCTGACCGTACAGCAGGCCAGCCTGCACAACCTGGCGGACGTGGACGTGGACATCCCCCTGCACCGGCTGGTGTGTGTCACCGGCGTGTCCGGCAGCGGCAAATCGTCGCTGGTGCGTGGCGTGCTGCAAGCCGGCCTCAAACGGCTCACCGGCCGCCGCCCCAGTGACCCGACGCCCACCCTCGACGGCTGCGCCGGCATCACCGGCGCGGAACACGTGGACCGGGTGCTGGAGGTGGACCAGACCCCCATCGGCAAGACACCGCGCTCCTGCCCCGCCACCTACATCGGCTTCTGGGACGCCATCCGCCGGCTCTACGCCGACACCGAGGAGGCGCGCCTGCGTGGCTACAACGCCGGGCGGTTCTCGTTCAACACCAAGGACGGCCGCTGCCCCGGCTGCGATGGCCAGGGCGTAAAGAAGATCGAGATGAGCTTCCTGCCGGATGTCACCGTGCCCTGCGAGCTCTGCTACGGGCTGCGCTTCACCCCGGAGACCCTGGCGGTGACCTACAAGGGCAAGTCCATCGGCGACGTGCTCAACATGAGCGTGGACGAGGCGGTGGACTTCTTCAGCGCCCACCCGAAGATCCACCACGCCCTGGAGCTGCTCCAGGCGGTGGGCCTGGGCTACCTGACCCTGGGCCAGCAGAGCCCGACGCTGTCCGGGGGCGAGGCCCAGCGCATCAAACTGGTCACCGAGCTGGCCAAGGCGCGCCCCAACATGAAAGGCCGCCAGCAGCCGCACACCGTGTACGTGCTGGACGAGCCGACCGTGGGGCTGCACATGGCCGACGTGGAAAAGCTCATCCACGTGCTGCACCGGCTGGTGGATGCCGGCAACACCCTGGTGCTGATCGAGCACAACCTGGACCTGATCGCCGAGGCGGACTGGCTCATCGACATGGGCCCCGAGGGCGGTGAGGCGGGTGGCCGCGTGGTGGCGAGGGGCGTACCGAACGACGTGGTCGCCAAGGATGCCGACCAGTCGCACACGGCACGAATCCTCGCAGAGTTCCTCGGCCAGGCCAGCGCCGGCGGGCGGCATCAAGCCTAGCCTGGCACACCCTGGCGGAGCGCGTCGATGCGGGACTGGGCAGCTACCATATCCGTCTCGTTCTCCGAGGCCGTAGGAGCTCCGCTGGAGTCAAACTCGGGGAAAACGTCGTAGTGCATGACTTCCCTCCCGGCATCCAGGATTTCCCCGCGCCGTGCCAGCTTCTCGCCGTCGTGACCCTCGCCGGCGGCAATGGCCAGCATGGTCAGCTCGAGAAACGCCATGTTCACATCGGCGGATGTCGAACCGTTGACCCGGCCCACGGACTCGAGGAAGTCGATGATGGCGCCGCCCTCCTCGTGACCCCGCTCGGAACTGCCGTACATCCGGACATAGTCGTCGGCTGACAGGTCCTTCTCGAACACCCCGTTGAGGAAGGCGACATCGCGCTCCGAGATCGCCCCGTCGACGGCAACCACATGCACGAGCGCCCCGATCAGAGCGTCCTCGGGAATCTCCCACACCCGCAACTCCGGGTCCAGGCGCGAGAGCTGCATGGCCTCGAGGCGCAGCCGCATGACCCGCACCTGATCGACGGCCAATTTCGTTACGCGCTCTAGCGCATCCAGATCCTCACGCCGCTGTAGCCAGGCTGCGCGAACCAGCATCCAGTGATCAACGGGCACGCCGTGAATATCCAAAAGGAGCTCGCGGTGGCGGGACCCAACGTCTTCATCCGGCTGCTCACTGTTTTCCCAGTAAACCCTGCTATCCTCGCGAAGGGACTCAAGCGAGTGGGCTCCACACTCCTCGATAACTGCCAGAATCGCCGGATCAGCGTCGGCGAGCCAGTCGAGAAAAGCGATGGTCTCGTCATTGAGACGCGCGCACAGCGCCATCAGATCACTGTTGAGCTGGAGGTCTCCGCGGCCATCGTCGGGCCACTCCGGTCCATCATGCGGTCGAGGTGCGCCAGCCTTTGGGGGGGTAAGGTCCGCGGGCTCCGGGGTCGGCTCCACGTCCGGCTCGGAGGGCGCAGCCTCTTGGGGATTGGGCTCTGATGAGGCCCGTTTCGACCGCGCAACGGTGTTCGAGCCGTTCCGACTCCGCACCACCAGCGCCGCGGTAGCGCCCATGCCCAGCAGCACGAGGCCCAGCGTCCAGTCCAGTTCCATTGGATCTCTCCCTGATCAGTGTTCCGTCGCGATCCTTTGCGGTCAGCGGCTATACCGGCTTGCATGATCGGGTGCCGCAGACCCGCTCTGTTTTGAACGCGAAAAGCATAGCAGATCCTCGCAGAGTTCCTCGGCCAGGCCAGCGCCGGCGGGCGGCATCAGGCCTAGCCGGTCATGTCCCCCGGCAGCCGCCGCTCAATAACGCTGCCTAAAGACGCCGGGCACGCCTCTGCGGAGCGCGTCAATGCGCGACTGGGCAAGCGCCATTTCCGTCTCGCCCTCTGAACCCGCAAGCCGGGAGCTGGCAAGCTTTGCCTGGAAGACGTACGGCTCCATAACCTCCCTCCCTGCGTCCAGGACTTCCTCGCGCCGTGCCAGTTTCTCGCCGTCGTGGCCATCGCCGGCGGCAATGGCCAGCATGGTCAGGTCAAAGAAGACCGGGTTCACGTAGCCGGATGTCACGCTGTTGGCCCAGCCCACGGACTCGAGGAAGTCGATGGTGGCGTCGGGCCGCCCGTGACTCCGTTCGGAGCCGCCGTACATCCGGACATAGTCGTCGGCTGACAAGTCCTTCTTGAACACCCCGTTGAGGAAGGCGACATCGCGCTCCGAGATCGCCCCGTCAACGGCAACCACATAAACGAGCGTCCCGATGAGGGCGTCCTCAGGGACCTCCCACACCCGTAACTCAGGATCCAGGCGCAAGAGCTCCATGGCCTCGAGCACCAGCCGCATGACCCGCACCTGATCGACGGCCAGTTTCGTTGTACGCTCCAGCACGTCCAGGTCCTCGCGCCGCTCCAGCCAGGCGGCCCGACTCCGCATCCAGTCATTGACGACAAAGCCATACCCCTCCAAAGATAGCTCGCGGTGGTCGAGACTCACGTCGTCCACCGGTTCCTCGGCGTGTCGCCAATAGTCCTGGCTGTCTTCACGGAGCGACGCGCGTGATAGCGACCGATCGCTCTCGAAGGCGCTCAGCGCCTCCGGACTCTCTTCGGCAAGCCAGTCGAGAAAATCGACGGTCTCCTCACTCTGGTGTGCGATCCGCGTCAGAATCTCGGTGATGAGCTGGGGCTCGCCGCGGCCATCGTCGGGCGAGCTCGGACCAAGCGGTCGAGGCGCGCCAGCCTTCTGGGGGGCAAGGTCTGCCGGCTCCGGCGCTGGCTCCAGGCTCGGGGCCGGCTCCGGATTCGGGGCCGGCTCCACGTCCGGCTCGGGGGGTGTAGCCTCTTGGGGATTGGGCTCTGACGAGGCCCGTTTCGGCCTCGCAGCGGTGTTAGAGCCGTTCAGACTCCGCACCACCAGCGCCGCGGTAGCGCCCATGCCCAGCAGCACGAGGCCCAGCGTCCAGTCCAGTTCCATTGTATCTCTCCCTGATCAGTGTTCCGTCGCGATCCTTCGCGGTCAGCGGCTATACCGGCTTGCATGATCGGGCGCCGCAGACCCGCTCTGTTTTAGACGCGCGAAGCATAGCAGACGGACCAGACCGGAGGCGATGCCCCAGCCATGAACGACCCGACACATTGGGCACATCTATCGACACCATCCCGATTTTGCATTGGCGTCTATCGGCCGTGTGATTTATAACTGTGAACGGTCAGCGCGCGCGGTCGTGCGCCCGGTGTGGTGTTCACGTCACTCGCTGCCCCTGCAGCAATCGCGCCGCGCGACTGAAATACCTCACACAGGCCTGACCGCCACGACAGACTATGCTGTGGTCAGGGCGCAGAGGGATCTGTTCAATCAACACCTTAACGAACGGAGAGCAGTAGAAATGGCACAGAGCGAGACTGCAGGCAAATGCCCGGTCGTGCATGGCGCGAATACGGAGGCCAAGGACTCCGTCATGGAGTGGTGGCCGAATAACCTGAATCTGGACATCCTCCACCAGCACGACAGCAAGACCAATCCCATGGACCCGGACTTCGACTACCGGGAAGAGGTCCGCAAACTGGACTTCGATGCGGTGAAGAAGGACGTGACGGCGCTGATGACCGACAGCCAGGAATGGTGGCCTGCCGACTGGGGTCATTACGGCGGCCTGATGATCCGCATGACCTGGCACGCCGCGGGCAGCTACCGCGTGGCCGACGGCCGCGGTGGCGCGGCGACCGGCAACCAGCGTTTCGCGCCCATCAACAGCTGGCCGGACAACGGCAACCTGGACAAGGCGCGGCGCCTGCTGTGGCCGATCAAGAAGAAGTACGGCAACAAGCTGAGCTGGGCGGACCTGCTGGCCCTGGCCGGTAACGTCGCCTACGAGTCCATGGGCTTCAAGACCTTCGGCTTCTCCTTCGGCCGCGAAGACATCTGGCACCCGGAGAAGGACACCTACTGGGGCAGCGAGAAGGAGTGGCTGGCCGCCAGCGACAACCCGAACAGCCGCTATGACAAGGATCGCAACCCGGAATCCCTGGAGAACCCGCTCGCGGCGGTGATGATGGGCCTGATCTACGTCAACCCGGAAGGCCCGGACGGCAACCCCGACCCGATGCAGACCGCCAAGGACATGCGCGTGACCTTCAGCCGCATGGCCATGAACGACGAAGAGACGGTCGCACTCACGATCGGTGGCCACACCGTCGGCAAGACCCACGGCAACGGCAACCCCGACAACCAGGGTCCGGAGCCCGAGGCGGCGGACGTCGAGGAGCAGGGCCTGGGCTGGAACAACAAGGTCACCCGGGGCGTGGGCCGCGACGCTGTGACCAGCGGTCTGGAAGGCGCCTGGACCACCAACCCGACCCAGTGGGACCACAACTACCTGGAGATGCTGTTCGACCACGAGTGGCAGCTGACCAAGAGCCCGGCCGGCGCCAACCAGTGGGAGCCGGTAGACATCAAGGAAGAGGACATGCCGGTGGACGTGGAGGACCCCTCCATCCGCCGCAAGCCCATGATGACCGACGCGGACATGGCGCTGAAGGTGGACCCGGAGTACCGGAAGATCGCCGAGAAGTTCCGCGAGAACCCGGAACAGCTCGACGACGCCTTCGCCCGGGCATGGTTCAAGCTCATCCACCGCGACCTCGGCCCGAAGCAGCGCTACATCGGCCCGGACGCCCCCACCGAGGACCTGATCTGGCAGGATCCCGTCCCCGAGGGCACCACCGATTACAACGTGGAAGCGGTGAAGCAGAAGATCGCCGACAGCGGCCTGAGCATCAGCGACATGGTCGCCACCGCCTGGGACAGCGCCCGCACCTTCCGGCAGTCGGACAACCGGGGCGGCGCCAACGGCGCGCGCATCCGCCTGGCTCCGCAGAAGGACTGGGTCGCCAACGAGCCGGAGCGCCTGGCGCGCGTGCTCAAGGTGCTGGAAGGCATCGCCTCGGAAACCGGCGCCAGCGTCGCGGACGTGATCGTACTGGCGGGCAATGTGGGCATCGAGAAGGCTGCCCGTGCGGCGGGCCACGACATCGTGGTGCCGTTCCACCCCGGCCGCGGTGATGCCACGGCGGAGATGACCGACGAGGAGTCCTTCGGTTGGCTGGAGCCGCTGTCCGATGGCTACCGGAACTTCCTGAAGAAGGACTACACCGTCCAGCCCGAGGAGCTGATGCTGGACCGCACCCAGCTCATGGGCCTGACGGCGCCGGAGATGACGGCACTGGTTGGCGGCATGCGCGTACTGGGCACCAACCATGGTGGCACCAAGCACGGCGTGTTCACGGATCGTGAAGGCCAGCTGACGAACGATTTCTTCGTCAACCTGACCGACATGGCCTACACGTGGGTGCCCACTGGCAACAACGTCTACGAGATCCGCGATCGCAAGACGGATAAGGCCAAGTGGACCGCCACCCGCGTGGACCTGGTGTTCGGCTCGAACTCCATTCTGCGGTCCTACGCGGAGGTCTACGCCCAGGACGACAACCAGGAGAAGTTCGTCAACGACTTCGTTGCCGCCTGGACCAAGGTGATGAACGCCGACCGGTTCGACCTGGAGTAATCCGGTCACTGCGGATGGGCTGCCATCCGCGTTGTCACCGAACGGGAGGTCGCGAGCGCGGCCTCCCGTTTTTTGTTGGCGCCTGGGTGGTCGCGGCTTGCGCCGCTCCTACGGCGGGCCCGGGCCAGGAGCGGCGCAAGCCGCGACCACCCAGCGCAGATCCGGCATCGTCCCGTAGGTGCGGCGACGTCAGTCGCGACCATCCAGACCGTTGTAGGCGGGGAAATCGGCCGCGTAGCACACCGGCGAACTGCCGGGGTTCTCCTGGCGGCCGGCCAGTCGTTCCCACAGCACATCGCGCAGCACCACGGCATTGTTATGTTCCCGATCCCGGGCGGCGAAAACGAGGGTCAGCGGGCCCTCACCGGCCTGTGCCAGCAGGCGGTCCAGAGCGTCCGGCATGGC
This sequence comes from Aquisalimonas asiatica, assembly GCF_900110585.1. Classification (NCBI taxonomy): domain Bacteria; kingdom Pseudomonadati; phylum Pseudomonadota; class Gammaproteobacteria; order Chromatiales; family Ectothiorhodospiraceae; genus Aquisalimonas; species Aquisalimonas asiatica. Next base: position 18,862 of record NZ_FOEG01000011.1, read on the forward strand.
CGCCAGTTCGGCGCGATAGCATCCATGGAAACGTTCCCAGCGCTGCGGATCATGACCGAACCACCGGCGCAGTTCCGAGGTCGGCGCCAGGTCCCGCTCCCACGCATCGACAGCGACATCCGCCTTGCGTACGCCGCGGGGCCATACGCGATCCACCAGCACCCGCCGGCCGTCGCCGGCTTCCGGCGGGTCGTAGACCCGCTTGCAGCGGATGTCCATGGCACCTCCGCTCAGCCGTCCGCTTGCGTCTCCTGGTAACCGTAGACCATGAGGATGAACGCATAGCGATAGGCCACCTCTTCGAGAAAGTCGAAGCGGCCACCCGGCCCACCGTGTCCGGCGCTCATGTTCGTGCGCAGGAGCAGCAGGTTGTCATCCTGCTTCAGGGTTCGCAGCCGGGCCACCCACTTGGCGGGCTCCCAGTAGGTCACGCGCGGATCCGACACCCCGGCGGTCACAAGGATGTGCGGGTAGTACTGCGCGCGCACGTTGTCGTAGGGCGAATAGGCCAGGATCCCCTGATACGCCGACGCGTCCTCGATGGGGTTGCCCCACTCCGGCCACTCCGGCGGCGTCAGAGGCAGGCTGGGGTCCAGCATGGTATTGAGCACGTCCACGAAGGGCACATCGGCCACCGCCGCGTGAAACAGCTCGGGGCGCTGGTTGAGCACCGCCCCGACCAGCATGCCACCGGCGCTGCCACCATGGGCGGTGATCCGGCCCGCGGTGGTGTACCCGGCCGCAATCAGGCGCTCCGCACAGGCGATGTAGTCGCTGAAGGTGTTGGGCTTGCGCGCCAGCTTGCCGTCCCGGTACCAGCGATAGCCGCGCTCCTTGCCGCCGCGCACATGGGCCACGGCGTAGACGAAGCCGCGGTTCACCAGGCTCAGGCGCAGGGGTGAGAAGCCGGGCAGGTCGATCATGCCGTAGGAGCCGTAACCGTAGAGCAGCAGCGGCGTCGCCGGCCCCGGAGTGACATCGCGGTGATGGAACAGGGAAATGGGGACGCGCTCGCCATCCGGCGCGGTGGCGAACAGCCGCCGGGTCACGTAGGCATCCGGGTCGTGCCCGCTGGGGATTTCCTGCTCCTTGCGCAACATGCGCCCGCGGGTGGCCATGTCGTAGTCGTACACCCGCGTGGGCGTGGAGAAGGAGCTGTAGGTCAGCCGCAGGGTCACGGTGTCGAACTCGTAACCGGGAATGACGCCGAGGTCGTAGCAGTCCTCGTCAAAGCTGACGGTGTGCTCCTCCCCCGAGGCCATGTGACGCACGACAATGGAGGGCAGCGCGTCGGCGATCTCCACCCGCACGAGGTAGTCGCGATAGGCGATCATGCCCTGGATCAGACGCCCCGGCTCGTGGGCGACCACATCCTCCCACGCCGCGGGGTCCGGCGACTCCACCGGCGCACGCACGATGCGGAAGTCCTCGGCACCCCGGTTGGTCAGGATCAGCCAGTGATCGCCGTGATCCGCCACGTCGTACTCGACGCCGGTCTCCCGCGGCAGCAGCAGCCACGGTTCCGCGTCGGGGTTGTCCGCCGGAATGACCCGGACCTCGCTGGTGACGTGGTCGTGACTGGAAATGATTAGGTAGCGACCGCTTTCCGTCTTGTCCATGCCCACGAAAAAGCCGTCGTCCGGCTCCTCGTACACCAGGGGGTCGGTTGCCGGATCATCACCGAGGCGGTGCCGGTAGACCCATTTGGGTCGATGGTCGTCATCCAGCACGGTGTAGAACAGGGTGCGCCCGTCCGCCGCCCAGTCGAAGTCGCCGCGGGCGTCCCGGATGCTGTCGGACAGGTCGGTACCGGACTCCAGATCACGGATACGGATGGTCCAGCTCTCGGCACCGGAGGTGTCCACGGCGTAGGCCAGATAGCGATGATCCGGGCTGTGCTCGACGCCGCCCAGGCGAAAGTAGTCGTGCCCCGCGGATTCGCTGTCGCCATCCAGCAGGATCACCTCGGGCGCCTCTGCAACGCCCTCCCGGCGGCAGAACAGCGGGTGCTGGCCGCCCTCGCGGTAACGGCTGTAATAGTAGAACGAGCCGTCCTTCATGGGGACGGAGCTGTCGTCCTCGCGAATGCGGCCGCGCAACTCCCGGAACAGGGCGTCACGAAAAGGCGCAGTAGGCGCCATGACCGCATCCGCGTAGTCGTTCTCCGCTTCCAGATAGGCGCGTATCGGCGCGGCCAGCTGCGCGGGATCACGCATGGCCTCGCGCCAGTTCGGGTCCCGCAGCCAGGCGTAGGGGTCATCCCGCTCATGGCCGTGATAGACGCTAAGGCAGGATTGCCGCTCGGCGACCGGCGGTTCGACAGGCTGGTTTCCACTCATTGGGGTGCCGTCCGTTTCATGCGTTGCCCGGGGTCATGTCCCCCGGGGACTCGAAATAATCGCTGCTCCGGGCCATTTCCTCCACGAGCTGCTGCAGCAACTGCATGCGCCATTCCGCAGTCCGAAGCTGGGCGCAGTCCGGGCAGCGTGGATCCTCGCAGGGCTGCCGGGTATACAGCCAGTAATGGACGGCCCCGGAGAGCAGCCCGTCGGCGATGTCGCCCATATCGGCTTCCTGGTCCCGCTCAGCCAGCTGGTTGCCCAGGTCGACAACGGCCTGGGCTGCGGTATCGATGGTGCGTTGTTCGTCTTGCATGCACGACTCACTTTGTCCGTTCGGGTGAGATGGCGATCGGGGCGCAGTGTAACAACTCCCGGCACAGTGAAGCCCGTGCTGGTTGTGCACAGCATCGAAAACGGGCTGTCAACCCCTGAATGCGGGATGGACCGGGCGCGGAATGCTGCCAGGAGGGGTCACCGAAAGGATCGTAACTAATTGATTTAAAGGATACTAAATAAAACTGCCGAAAAGTTCACCAATCTGACATAAACCCCCTTCCGATGGGGGTTTCCGCGCCGCTTACAGATATTATCCACACAGTTATCCACAGGAACTGTGGACAACGGGCAGGACCGACTGAACCCCCGTTTCGTGGCACCATAAGGCCAGCCGAAAGACCAAGGAGGACACCATGGAGACCATCGACTGGGATCACTTTCAGGCCGTGGAACTGCGAGCGGGCACGATCACCGCGGCCGAACCGTTCCCGGAGGCGCGCCGCCCCGCCTACAAGCTGACCGTGGATTTCGGGCCGGAACTGGGAGAGCGGCGCTCCAGTGCCCAGATCACCGATCACTACACGCCGGACAGCCTGATCGGCCGGCAGGTGATCGCCGTCGTCAACTTCCCGCCGAAGCAGATCGGGCCGATGCGTTCGGAATGCCTCGTCACGGGGCTCTACCAGGATGATGGCAGCGTCGTGCTGGCGGTACCCGACAAGGCCGTCCCCGACGGCGCCAGACTCGGCTGACCCTCCGCGCAGGCGGCTTCAACAACCCGACGAAAGGCCGTGGTCACCGCCCCGTTTTTCTGCTTTATTCAGATTTACGGGGCAGGGCCGGCGCCTTTGCGCGCCCGGGTGTCTTCATCGCTCCGTCATCTGAACGACGGAGGAACGCGGTGTGCGCAATGGAGCGCCTGAAGCGGAGCTTTACTACGGCAACGGGAACGCCCTCGGGCATGAGTTCCCTGTTGCCAGCCTGACACCGATTCTGCAGTGGCTCTGTCACGACTCCGGGCTGGAAGGGGCGTTCGTGCTCCGGTGGGCGCAGGGGCAGGCCAGCCTGATCGGCGCCGCCGGCGATGGCCGCAACCTCGCCGACCTCGCCCGTGCAGCGACCCTGTTCCTGCCGTATCCGGAACATGCTGTCACCACCACGGAGGAACTGGGCCTCGCGCTGCCGGCACGCGGCCTGCGGCTGGTGCCACTGGAGGCCCCGGACGAGGACGTGCTGCTGTGCCTGTTCACGCCCGAAGATCAAACCGAGGCACCGCCGGAGCCCTGCCCGGAGGCCGTTGAAGCGCTCTCCGCCCACCTGGAACTCCTGCTGGAGCGTCGGCGCGATGCCCGGTCCCGGACGGGCCATGTCGCCCACGCCAACCTCCTGCAGCAGACCATCGACGGGCTGGATGACCCGCTGTGCACCTGTGACGGCCAGGGGCGCATCCTGTCCGCCAACCGGGCGCTGAGCCGCCTGCTTGGCCAGGAACGCCAGGAGCTGGTGGGGCGCAACCTCGCCACACTCCTGTGCGAGGATGACGTGACAGTCAGCGAATTCCTGCAGCCTCATGGCAGCAGCGATTCGGCGGACTCCACCCGAACCTGGAGACTGCAGGTGCCGCTGGCGCGTCAGCAGGAGGTGACCCTGCGCAAGACGCTACTGCATCACGATGGCCATTCGCAGCGCATGCTGCTTCGGTGGTACGCCACGGGGGCGGCGTGCACGAGCCTCCAGGACGCCCGCACGGTGATCCTGGAGCGCATCGCGCGCCGTGAACCGGTCACCAGCACACTTTCAACCATCTGCGAAATTGCCGAGAACCAGTGGCCCGGCAGCATGACCATCGTGTCGGTTCCCAAGCCGGAGGGCGGGCGACTACTGGTCGCGCCCAGCATGACCGAACACTTCCGTCACGGCCTGGAAACCCATCACCGTTTCGAGCCGGACGAAAGTCTCTGCGCCACGGTGGTCAACACCGGTGAGCGGCATATCTGCCCGGATGTGCGCATGGAGGACCGCTGGCCGGACTACGGCTGGTTCGCGGTGGCCCACGGGATCCACAGTGTCTGGGGAGAACCCCTGATCACCCGTGACGGCAACACCGTCGGCGCGATCACCGTCTTCCACCGACAGGCCGGCCAGCCCAACAATCGCCAGCTGGACGTGATGCAGCGGCTCGCGGATCTCGCGGCCCTGGCAGTGAGCCACGCCAATTTTCTCGAGGAGCTGGAGTCCCACGCCTTCCATGACGGGCTCACCGGATTGCCGAATCGCCGCCTGCTCAGCGATCGCCTGCGGCACCAGCTCGGACTGGCGCGGCGCACGCGCCGCCCGGTTGCGGTGATGCTACTGGACGTGGACGGTTTCAAGCAGGTGAACGACGAACGGGGTCACGACGAAGGCGACCGGCTGCTGTGCCGCCTGTCGGAGCATCTCGCCGCAGTGCTGCGGCCAGGGGACACCCTGGCCCGCCTCGGCGGCGACGAGTTCGTGGTCATCGCCGGCATCGCCCGCAACGGCGATGCCGCCGCCGTGGCGGAAAAACTGCTGGCGGCCGCGGCGCGAATGCCCTCGGAGCTGCCCGTGGGGCTGAGTATCGGCATCAGCCTGTTTCCGGATCACGGCGACTCCGAGCGGCCCTTGCTGCACCGGGCGGACCGCGCCATGTATCAGGCCAAGGAGCACGGCAAGAACCGCTGGTGCATCTACTCCCCCGCCCGCCCCTGACCCCGCGCCGCAGCAATCCGGCGCTGCACTGCGCCACGACAACGCTGTATCATCCCAACAGGGCCGGCGAAGCCGGCAGCACACGTACACAGTGCATCGGGGGGTGGTATGCGGATCGTCGTGATCGGCGCCGGGGTACTGGGAGTCACAACCGCCTGGTATCTCGCTCGTGACGGTCATGCCGTCACCGTGGTGGACCGCGACCCCATGCCCGGACAACAGACCAGTTACGCCAACGGCGGCCTGCTGCACGCCAGCCATGCGGAGCCGTGGAATGCGCCGGGCGTGATCTGGCAGCTGCTGCGATGGATCGGCCGGGAGGACTCCCCGCTGCTGCTGCGCCCCGGCCAGATTCCCCGGCTCACGGGCTGGGGCCTCGGATTCCTGCGCAACAGCTCCCGCCACCGCTTCGAGCGCAACACCAGCGTGAATGCCGCGCTGGCCGTCCACAGCCTGCAGCTGCTGCGGCAGCTCCGCCGCGACACCGGCATCCGCTACGACGACGGCCAGAATGGCATCCTGAAGGTCTTCCACGAGACTGCCGCCCTGGACAAGGCACGACACGCGTCGAAACTGATGGCGCCGCTGGGCGTGCGGCACTCGGTGCTGGACGCGCGGCAGACGGTCGCCCTTGAGCCGTCGCTGGGAGAGGCAGAGGACCAGCTCACCGGCGGCATCTACTACCCGGACGACGAAAGCGGCGATGCGCACCTGTTCACCCAGCGCCTCGCGACGCTGGCGGCCGCCGAAGGCGTCACGTTCCGCTACGGTGTGGATGTCAGGGGCCTGCGGCGCGAAGGTGGCCGCATCACCTGTGTGGAGACAGACGCCGGCGACATGGAGGCGGACGGCTTCGTCATCGCCGCGGGCAACGACAGCAAACGCCTGGCCGCTGCACACGGCATCCGTCTGCCCATTTATCCGGTGAAGGGGTATTCGGTGACCCTCCCCCTAGCGGGCTGGTCCAATCCACCCACCATCCCGCTCATCGACGACGCCCGGAAGGTGGTGGTCACTGTTCTGGGCGACCGCATCCGCCTGGCGGGTACGGCCGAGTTCGCCGGTTACGACACCAGCCTGCAGACGCGACGCGCGGACACCGTGCTGCGTCAGGCCGCGGGGCTGTATCCCAGCCTTGGCGAGCACGCGGCGCAGCACACACCCGAATACTGGACGGGGCTGCGCCCCATGACCGTGGACGGCCCCCCGGTGCTCGGCCCGTCACCGCTGTCCAACCTGTTCCTCAATACCGGCCCCGGCCACCTGGGCTGGACCTTCGCCTGCGGCTGCTCACGCGTCGTGGCGGATGTGATCAATGGCGAAACCCCAGCCATCGGACTCGACGGGCTGGGGTTGCAGCGGTTCCAGCGCTGGTAGACGGGGACCGCCGCTCCCGTATCGGGAGCGGCGGTGACTCAGGCGGCCTCGTGCGCCTTGCGCGTGAAGGTGAAGCCGTCGTCGCCGTGGTCCACCTCGATGAGATCCCCGGGGCCGAAGCTCCCCTCCAGAATCTCGTGGGCCAGGCTGTTCTCCACCTGTGACTGGATCACCCGCTTCAGGGGTCGCGCACCGTAGACCGGATCGAAGCCCGCTTCGGAGAGCTTGCCCAGCGCCTCGTCGGTAAAACGGATCGCCATGTCCTTGTCCGCCAGCCGCTCGGAGAGGTAACGGGTCTGGATCGCGGCAATGGACTTGATCTGCGCCTGATCCAGCGGATGGAACACCACCACGTCGTCGACCCGGTTGATGAACTCCGGCCGGAAATGGGTGCCGACGATGTCCATCACCGAGGCGCGCATCTGCGTGTAGTGCTCCTCGCCCGCCATGGACTGGATGATCTCCGAGCCCAGGTTGGAGGTCATGACGATGACCGTGTTGCGGAAGTCCACGGTGCGGCCGTGGCCGTCCGTCAGCCGGCCGTCATCCAGCACCTGCAGCAGGATGTTGAAGACATCGGCGTGCGCCTTCTCAACCTCGTCGAGAAGGATCACGGAGTACGGCTTGCGGCGGACGGCCTCGGTCAGATAGCCGCCCTCCTCGTAGCCGACATAGCCCGGAGGCGCACCGACGAGCCGCGCCACGGAGTGCTTCTCCATGAACTCCGACATGTCGATGCGGACCATGGCCTCTTCGGTGTCGAACAGGAACGTGGCCAGCGCCTTGCAGAGTTCGGTCTTGCCAACGCCGGTGGGGCCGAGGAACAGGAACGAGCCGTTCGGCCGGTTGGGATCGGACAGCCCGGCGCGCGAACGGCGGATGGCGTTGGCCACCACCTTCACCGCCTCCTGCTGGCCGATGACCCGCTCGCCCAGCGCCTCTTCCATGCGCAGGAGCTTGGCCTTCTCGCCCTCGAGCATCTTGGACACGGGGATACCGGTCCACTTGGAGACCACCTCGGCGATCTCCTCTTCGCCCACCTCACTGCGCAGCAACTGCTTGCTGCCGGTCATGTCCGCCTGGGAGGCCATGTCCAGCTTGCGCTCCAGCTCGGGGATCCGGCCGTACTGCAGCTCCGACATGCGGGTGAGATCGCCGGCGCGGCGCGCCGTTTCCATCTCCTGGCGGGCGCGCTCGAGCTGCTCCTTGATGGTGGTGGTGCCTTCCACCGACGCCTTCTCGGAGTTCCAGATCTCTTCCAGCTCGCGGTACTCCTGCTCCAGCCGCTCGACCTCTTCCTCCAGGGTGTTCAACCGCTTCTTCGAGGCCTCGTCCTCTTCCTTGTTCAGGGCCTCGCGCTCGATCTTGAGCTGGATGAGCCGCCGCTCCAGGCGATCCATGGACTCCGGCTTGGAGTCGATCTCCATGCGGATGCGGCTGGCCGCCTCGTCCACCAGGTCGATGGCCTTGTCCGGCAACTGCCGGTCGGTAATGTAGCGGTGCGACAGGGTTGCCGCCGCGACAATGGCCGGGTCGGTGATCTCCACCTTGTGGTGGACCTCGTAGCGTTCCTTGAGCCCGCGCAGGATGGCGATGCTGTCCTCCACCGAGGGCTCGTCCACCAGCACCTTCTGGAACCGCCGCTCCAGGGCGGCGTCCTTTTCGATATTCTGGCGGTACTCGTCCAGGGTGGTGGCGCCGATGCAGTGCAGCTCGCCCCGGGCCAGCGCCGGCTTCAGCATGTTGCCGGCGTCCATGGAGCCTTCCGCCTTGCCGGCACCGACGATGGTGTGGATCTCGTCGATGAACAGGATGATCTGCCCCTCCTGCTTGGACAGATCGTTGAGCACGCCCTTCAGGCGCTCCTCGAACTCGCCGCGGTACTTCGCGCCCGCGATCAGGGCGCCCATGTCCAGGGACAGCAGCCGCTTGTGCTTCAGCCCCTCGGGCACTTCACCGTTGATGATGCGCTGGGCCAGGCCCTCGACGATGGCGGTCTTGCCCACGCCGGGCTCGCCGATCAGCACCGGGTTGTTCTTGGTGCGCCGCTGCAGCACCTGCACGGTGCGCCGGATCTCGTCGTCACGACCGATCACCGGGTCAAGCTTGCCCTGCTCGGCACGCTCGGTAAGGTCGATAGTGTACTTCTCCAGCGCCTGGCGCTGGTCCTCGGCGTTGGGGTCGTTCACCGCCTCGCCGCCACGGACCTCCTCGATGGCGTTCTCGAGCTTCTCCTTGCTCGCACCTGCCTTGCGCAGCAGCTCACCCAGGTTGCCCTTGTCCTCCACCGCGGCGAGCACGAACAGCTCGCTGGAGATGTACTGATCCTTGCGCTTCTGGGCGAGCTTGTCGGTCTGGTTCAGCAGTCGCTGGATGTCGTTGGACAGGCCCACCTGGCCGTCACCGCCCTGCACCGAAGCGAGGCGCTCCATGGCCTCGCCCAGTTGCGAGCGCAGGTAGTTGACGTTGACGCCGGCCTGGTTGAGGAGGTGACGGACCGTGCCGCCCTCCTGATCCAGCAGCGCCACCATCAGGTGCACCGGTTCGATGAACTGGTGATCCCGACCGACCGCCAGCGACTGCGCGTCGGCCAGGGCGTTCTGAAACTTGGTTGTCAGTCGATCCATTCGCATGGGTTCGGGTCCTCGAATTCCTGTGGATATCTCTGAGAACCTAGATGGGGACGGATGACGGAAAAGGAAAGTGTGTCAGTGCAATATGACTGACGGGCACTCAGCGCGCCAGCCAGATCACGGTGCCCATGCGCCCGGTCTCGCCGTCGCGACGGTAGGAGAAGAAACGGTCCCTGTCGGTATGGGTGCAGAAGCCGCCGCCATGCACGGACTGGACGCCCAGGGCGCGCAGCCGCGCCGACGCCAGACGGTAGAGATCGGCGTACCAGTGACCGCGCCGGCCGGCGGTGAACGCGTCCGCGGCCGCCGGGTCTGCCTGTAGAAACGCCTCCCGCACGTCATCCCCCACCTCGAAGCGGCCGGGGCCGATGGCCGGACCGAGCCAGGCGATGAGCTCCGACGGCTGCGCCGGCAGCGCGGACACCGTGGCCTCCAGCACACCGGCCGCCAGGCCGCGCCAGCCGGCGTGGGCTGCCGCCACACAGGTACCGCGCCGGTCACACAACAGGACCGGAAGGCAGTCGGCCGTGAGCACGCCACAGGGCAGGCCCGGCCGGTCGGTCCACACCGCGTCGGCCTCGGGCTCATCACCGCCCGCATGGGCAGGCACCACCACGGTGCCATGCACCTGCCGGAGCCAGAAGACGTCGCCGGGCAACCCGGCATGCTCCTGCAGGTAGCTGCGATTGAGCCGCACCGCCTCCGGGTCGTCGCCCGTGCGGCTTCCGAGGTTGAGCCACTGGTATGGCGGTTCGCTGAAACCGTGCTGGCGAGTGGTGGACAGGCCCCGGACATGCGTCGGCGCCGGCCACTGGGGATGGATCCAGGCGTGATTCATAGGGCCATTCGCCGGTCGTGCTCCCGCAGAACATCCATGACCGCATCCATGTCGGCCGGCCGGGGCGTTTCCCAGGCCATGGTTTCCTCCGTCGCCGGATGCTGCAGCACCAGCCGCGCCGCATGCAACGCCTGCCGCCCGAGGCCGGCGAGCGCGTCGCGCACGGTATCATCGGCCCGTTTGGGCAGGCGTGGACGCAGGCCGTAGACCGGATCCCCCACCAGCGGATGCTGGATGTACGCCATGTGCACGCGGATCTGGTGCGTACGGCCGGTCTCCAGAAACACCCGCAACAGGGTGTGGGCACTGAACCGTTCGGCGATGCGGTAGTGGGTGACCGCACGGCGGCCGCTCGCCACCACCGCCATGCGCTTGCGATCACGCGGATGGCGGGCAATGGGGGCGTCCACGGTGCCGCCGGCGGTGAACGTGCCACTCACCAGCGCCTCGTACTCACGGCCCACGCTCTTGTCCTGCAGCTGTTCGGTCAGGGTGGTGTGGGCGCGATCACTCAGCGCCACCACCATGAGGCCGGACGTGTCCTTGTCGATCCGGTGCACGATCCCGCAGCGGGGAATCTGCTCCAGATGCGGGTGACGGTGCAGCAGGGCGTTCTGGAGTGTGCCATCGGGGTTGCCGGCCCCCGGGTGCACGACCAGCCCCGCCGGTTTGTTCAGCACCAGGATGTCGTCGTCCTCGTGCACCACGTCGAGCTGAATGGGCTCGGGCGCCACCGAAGGCGCATCCGGGGCGAGTGCCGCCCTCACGGAGACCGTTTCACCGCCTTTCACCGGGTCACGGCCACGGCGGGTGGCGCCGTCCACGGTGATGGCGCCCTCCTTCAGCCACTGCTGGAGGCGACTCCGGGAATAATCCGGAAACACGTCCGCCAGCGCCCGGTCGAGCCGCAGGCCGGCCGACGACTCGGGAATGGTTGCATCCAGCTCCAGGAACTCGCTCATGGGAACTTTGTTGCCCTCTTCGGCACTAACTCAATGCTACGTTATCGCGACGCGCGACCGCCGCGGGCTGCTCCGCGCAGTGTACCCGCCTTGCCGGGCACAGTGGCAGCCCGGGACGCCGGTCATGAAGACACGCTATGCGTCAGCCGATGCGTCACCTAGAATACGCGCTTTGAGATCCGCAAGCGGAAGCCCGTGATGTCCCGACTGTCCCTCGCACTAGTGATCACTCTCGCCATCGTCCTGGCCGGCTGCGGCGGCCGCGGTGGCAGTCCGGATGTCTCGGACCCGATGCAGCGCGGCGCCGAAGACAGCCGCCAGGACGAGCGCTCCGCGGAGGAGCTGTACGAGTCGGCCCGCAGCGCCATGGACCGCGGCGACTACCGCACGGCCGCCGAGCGTCTGGAGAACCTGCAGGCGCGCTACCCGTTCGGACCGTACTCCCGCCAGGCGCAGCTGGACCTGATCTACGCCTACTTCCAGGCGCGCGAAATGGGCTCGGCCATCAATGCGGCGGACCGCTTCATGCGGCTCAACCCGCAGGACGAGCAGGTCGCCTACGCACGCTACATGCGCGGACGCGCCAATCTCGACCGCGGCAACGACTTCCTCACCCGCACCTTCGACATCGACCGCCGCACCCGTGACCCGAACGCCATTCGCGAGGCGTACGCGGACTTCCTGCAGGTGGTGGACAACTACCCGGACAGCGAATACGCCGACGATGCGGAAGAGCGCATGGTCATCCTGCGCCAGCACCTGGCGCACTACGAAATGTACGTGGCGGGGTATTACATGAAACGCGGCGCCTACGTGGCCGCCGCGAACCGGGCGCAGAACGTCATCCAGAATTTCCAGGGCACGCCGTCGGTCCGTGACGCCCTGGTCGTGCTCGCCGAGGCTTACGGCGAGCTGGAGCTGGCCGACCTCCAGGCCGACGTGGTGCGGGTGCTGGAGATGAACTACCCGGACCATCCCGCACTGCAGGACACCCTCTTCTCGCCCGGGCTGGGCGACGCCGCCGCCGCAGAGAACGAGCAGGATTCGTAGGGCCGGACGGATTGCCGATCAGCTCGGGAACCGGTGGACCTGAAGGTCCACCCTACGGGTGCTACGGGTGCCTACGGATTGCGAGGCGCTCGACCAGCACGAGGCGTAGGGTGGATCTTCAGATCCACCATCCACCCGGGCTGTGCAGACGCGGTCAGATCGCTTCCTCGTCCTCTTCCCCGGTGCGGATGCGCAGCACGCGGTCCACGGGGGTGACGAAAATCTTGCCATCGCCGATCTTGCCGGTCTTGGCGGCACCGATGATGGCCTCGACACAGCGATCCACCTGATCGTCACCCACCACCAGCTCCACCCGCATCTTGGGCAGAAAATCCACCACGTACTCGGCACCGCGGTAGAGCTCCGTGTGCCCCTTTTGCCGGCCGAACCCCTTCACCTCGGTCACGGTCATCCCGGTGATCCCGATATCCGAGAGTGACTCGCGCACATCGTCAAGCTTGAACGGCTTGATCACGGCTTCGATCTTTTTCATGGCAACCTCTTCTGCATTTCCCGTCTAACCGGTCCAGGGCCGGTAACCGGAAGTGATCGGATAGCGGCGCTCCCGCCCGAAGGCCTTGCGCGTGACTTTCACCCCCGGCGCCGCCTGCCGGCGCTTGTATTCGTTCCGGTGCAACAGCGCCACCACATGCCGAACGGCCTCATCGTCGTACCCTTCGTCGATCAGGGTGGCCAGCGCGGCGTCCTCGTCCACGTAGCGCCGCAGAATGCCGTCCAGCACCGGGTAGGGCGGCAGGGAGTCTTCATCCTTCTGATCCGGCCGCAGTTCGGCCGAAGGCGCCTTGTCGATGATCCGCTGCGGGATCACGCGCCCCAGGGCGTTGCGCCAGCCGGACAGGCGGTACACCTCGGTCTTGTAGACGTCCTTCAGCGGCGCGAAACCGCCACACATGTCGCCGTACAGGGTGGCATACCCGACCGCGTATTCGCTCTTGTTGCCCGTCGCGAGAACCATAGAGCCGAACTTGTTGGACAATGCCATCAGCATCAGCCCACGGGCGCGGGACTGCATGTTCTCTTCCGTGGTATCCATGGGCCGGTCGCCGAACAGCGGCGCCAGCTCATCCATGCAGGCCTGGAACGCAGTATCGACGTTCAGGCTCGAGTAGCGCACCCCCAGCATCTGGGCACAGGCGTGGGCATCTTCCAGGCTCTCCTCCGAGGTGTAGCGGGAGGTGAGCATGACCGCATGCACCCGGTCCGGGCCGAGGGCATCCACGGCGACCGCGGCGCTGAACGCCGAATCGATGCCACCGGACATGCCGAGCACGACACCGGGAAACCCGTTCTTGTTGACGTAATCACCCAGGCCCCGCACCAGGGCGCGGTAGACCTGTTCGTCCTCGTCCGGCAGGGCATCCACCTCCGCCGGCTCGGGAACCAGGGCCGTCCCCTGCGGGATGAACGTGACCGGCAGGAGCGCTTCCCGGAAGGCGGGGGCACGGGCGACCAGGGCGCCGTCGCCGCCGTAAACCACGGAGACACCGTCGTAGACCACTTCATCCTGACCGCCCACCAGGTTGACGTAGACCACCGGCAACCCTGCTTCTTCCTGACGGGCCCGGATCACCGCCTCGCGATCCGCGAACTTGCCGGCGTGGAAGGGGGAGGCATTGAGATTGAAGAGCACCTGGGCGCCTTCGTCGGCCGCCCAGCGGGCCGGCCCCGGATGCCAGAGATCCTCGCAGATGGTCACGCCGCAGCGATGCCCCGCAATGTCCACCACCAGCGGCGTACTGCCGGACTCGAAATAACGCTTGTCGTCAAAGACGCCGCCGTTCGGCAGATGGTGCTTGTGATAGACGCCGAGCACCATGCCGTCCTGGAGGACCGCAGCGGAGTTGTACAGCCGCCCCTTCTCGTGATGGGGAAACCCCACCACCACCGCCACGCCGGTGACTTCGTCCCGGATTCGCGCCAGTGCCTGACCGATGCTGTGGATGAAGTCGGGCCGGAACAGGAGATCTTCCGGCGGATAGCCAGTGAGGGTCAGCTCAGGGAAGATGACCGCGTCGGCGTGGTGCTTGTCGCGGGCGCGGAGTGCGGTGGCAATCACCTGCTCCACGTTACCGGACACATCGCCGACGCGGGTATCCAGCTGGGCCATTGCGACACGCAGCTGCTCGGACATGCTCGTGCGCTCCATGCCGTTCAGTGGGCCACCGCCCGGCGCGGGGCGGTGGCTGGGGTCTGCAGCAGGCGGCTCAGCCGAGCAGCTTCTTCATGCTCGCGCCGATGTCAGCGGGCGAACGCACGGTGGTCACACCGGCCTTCTCAAGGGCGCCGAACTTGTCGTCCGCCGTGCCCTTGCCACCGCTGATGATGGCACCCGCGTGGCCCATGCGCTTGCCCGGAGGCGCCGTGACACCGGCAATGTAGGCGACGACCGGCTTGCTGACGTGGGCCTGGATGTACTCGGCCGCCTCTTCCTCGGCCGTACCGCCGATCTCACCGACCATGACGATGCCTTCGGTCTGCGGATCGTCCTTGAAGAGTTCGATCACGTCCACGAACGACATGCCCTGAATCGGGTCACCGCCGATGCCAACACAGGTGCTCTGACCGAGCCCGGCATCCGTGGTCTGCTTCACCGCCTCGTAGGTGAGAGTCCCCGACCGGGAGACGATGCCGATGCGACCCTTCTGGTGGATATGCCCCGGCATGATGCCGATCTTGCAATCGTCCGGCGTGATGATGCCCGGGCAGTTCGGGCCGATCAGGCGCACGTCGTCGTAGTAGGCCAGCGCCGCCTTCACCTTGAGCATGTCCAGCACGGGAATGCCCTCGGTGATGCAGGCGATGACCTTGATGCCGCCCTCGGCGGCTTCCAGGATCGCGTCGGCGGCGAACCCGCCCGGCACGTAGATCATGGAGGCATCGGCGCCGGTCTCGCGCACCGCGTCTTTCACGGTATTGAAGATCGGCCGGTCCAGGTGGGTCTCACCGCCACGGCCGGGGGTGACCCCCCCGACGATGTTGGTGCCGTAGGCGATGGCCTGCTCCGCGTGGAACGTGCCCTGCTTGCCCGTGAAGCCCTGGACAATGACCTTGGTGTCCTTGTTGACGAGAATACTCATTACAACAACCTCGCAGTGATTCGGTGGCGTGGGCTCAGGCGGCCTTGCCGACGGCGGCGACCATCTTCTTCGCCGCATCGGAGAGGTCGTCGGCGGCGATGAGGTCGAGGCCGCTGTCTTTCAGCAGCGCCTTGCCCTCTTCCACGTTCGTGCCTTCCAGGCGCACCACCACGGGGACGTTCACGCCCACTTCCTTCACCGCGGCAATAATGCCCTCGGCGATCATGTCGCAGCGGACGATGCCACCGAAGATGTTCACCAGAACGCCTTCCACGGAATCGCTGGAGAGAATCAGCTTGAACGCCGCCGTGACACGCTCGGTATTGGTGCCGCCGCCCACGTCCAGGAAGTTGGCGGGCTCGCCACCATGCACCTTGACCACATCCATGGTTGCCATGGCCAGGCCGGCACCATTGACCATGCAGCCGATGTTGCCGTCCAGGGTGATGTAGTTGAGGTTGTGCTGTGCCGCTTCCACCTCGGTGGGATCTTCCTGGGAGGCGTCGTACATCGCTTCGATACGCTTCTGGCGACCCACCTCGACGGCGTTGTCATCGACGTTGAGCTTGGCGTCCAGCGCCAGCAGCTGACCGTCGCCGGTGACGATGAGCGGGTTGATCTCGATCAGGCTCAGATCGCTGGCGACGAACAGGCGGTAGAGGCCGTCCATGATCTTCACGAGCTGCTTGATCTGGTCGCCCTTGAGCCCCAGCGCGAACGCCACCTGACGGCACTGGAACGCCTGCAGGCCGGCGACCGGATTCACCGCGACGGTGACGATCTTCTCCGGCTCGTTCTCGGCGACTTCCTCGATGTCCATGCCGCCGGCGACGGAGGCCATGAACACGATGCGCTTGGTCGCGCGATCCACCACGGCGCCGAGGTAGAGCTCGGCCTGGATATCCAGCCCCTGCTCGACCATCACGCTGTTGATGGGCATGCCCTTGTCATCCGTCTGGTGGGTCACCAGGCGGGTGCCGAGGATGGACTGCGTGTATTCGCGGACTTCATCCTTGCTTTTGCAGACCTTGACCCCACCCGCTTTACCACGGCCACCGGCGTGGACCTGGGCCTTCACAACCCAGACGCTGCCACCCAGCTTTTCAGCCACGGCCACGGCTTCGTCAGCCGTTCTGGCGACATCGCCCTGGGGGATGGGAATGTTGTATTCGGAGAACAGCTCCTTGGACTGATACTCGTGAAGATTCATGGTAACGCCCGACCTCCCGAGAAAATGGAACCGCAATTCTCCACCAAAGGCGATCGCAAATCAAAGCGAGAGAACGGAATCACATCACATTGCCTGAGCGCACAAGCGTCTATACTGCGGCGTCGGCGGTCGGCCGGTGTACCATCACCCCGCCACACAGGGACGTGAGCGCATGCAGCACTCGCATGAGCGGCCGCGTCCCTTCCGGACCCGGCAGGAGGCTTGTGACCCGGTGAGCATTCTCGGCGAATCCATCCCCGCCATCCCGGCGAATGGCAGGGATCGCTATACGTGGCGGCCACTACGGCTGTTCGCCTACTACCGCCTGGTCGTGGCGCTGATGCTCGCCATCGTCTTTCTCACCGGCCAGGACACGCTGCTGGTGCGCTCCGAACAACCGGTGCTGTTCCTGCAATTCGCTTTCGTGTATCTCGTGCTGGCGCTGATGCTGCTGGCTGTCGCCTACCAATGGCAGCGTGCCCTGACGCTGCAGGTCTGCGTGCAGGCGCTGGTGGACATCTTCATGCTGAGTGCGCTGATTTATACCGCTGGCGCACAGGACCCCGGCCTGGGCGTGCTCATGCTGGTGGCCGTCGCCGGCTGCGGCATCTTCGTCGAGCGCCGGCTGGCGGCACTGTTTGCCGCCGTCGCCACGCTCACGCTGCTGTTCCTGGAGTTCCTGGCGCAACTGGACACCGAGGCCGGCACGGTCGGCTATGCCGAGGTCGGTGCGTTCGGCATCGCCCTCTTCCTGGTGACCCTGGCGGGCAACCGGCTGGCCCAGCGCGCCCGCGAGGAGCACGCCCTGGCGGAACAGCGCGGCGAGGATCTGGCCGACCAGGAGGTGCTCAACGGCCACATCGTACAGCGGCTTCAGGACGGGGTGCTGGTGCTGGACCGCGCCGGGCGGGTGCGGCTCATCAACGCCACCGCCTGGAAGCTGCTCGGCCAACCGCCGCACATGGACGCGCCGAGACTGGAAGACCTCTGCCTGCCGCTGGCCCACGCCCTGACCCAGTGGCAGGCCAATCCGCGCGAGGAACCACCGCCGGTGCAGCCGGACGCCCTGTCGCCGGTACTGCAGCCGCGCTTCCGGGTGCTCTCCGGGGCCTCCGGCAGCGGCGTGCTGATCTTCCTGGAGGACCTCGCCGAAATGCATGCCCAGGTCCAGCAGGTGAAACTGGCCTCCCTGGGCCGCCTCACGGCGAGTATCGCCCACGAGATCCGTAACCCGCTGTCTGCCATGACCCATGCCGGGCAGCTTCTCGGTGAGGCCGAGCTGGCGGAGGCGGACCAGCGCCTGGTGAGCATCATCCAGCGCCACGGCCAGCGCCTGAACGACATCGTCGAGAACGTGCTGCGGCTCTCCCGCCGCCAGCAACCGGACCAGGACACCATCCACCTGCGGGCGCTGGCGGACGAGCTCGACGAGGACGTCCGCGCGCAGCCGGACCTGCACCCACTGCGCCTGCGAACCGACACGCTGCCCGGCGATGCCACGGTCGAGTTCGACCCCGGCCATCTGCACCAGGTGCTGATGAACCTGGTCCGCAACGCGGCAAAGCATGCCCGTCACCCCGAGCGGGAGCTGACCGTCACCCTCATGGCCGGGCGCGACCCCCGCGACCAGCCCTATCTGGACATCATCGACAATGGCCCGGGCATCGCCACACCGAGCCGGGACCAGCTCTTCGACCCCTTCTTCACCACCGCGGGAGACGGCACCGGACTCGGGCTCTACCTTTGCAGGGAACTCTGCGAAGCGAACCATGCCCGGCTGAGCCTCCTGGACACGGGTGACTCCGGTACCCGCTTCCGCATCACCTTCACAGCCACAGGACACGAGCAGACATGACCACGGAACGTCCCCTGGCCCTGATCATTGATGATGAGCCGGACATCTGCGAGCTGATCCAGGTCACGCTCCAGCGCATGGAGGTGGACTGCCACATTGCCGGCACCCTGCACGAGGCGCGCGACCTGCTCGGTCAGCACGCGTTTGATCTGTGCATAACCGACATGCAACTGCCCGACGGCAACGGCATTGACCTGGTCCGCGAGACCGTGGCCGAGCGGCCGGAGCTGCCCATGGCGGTGATCACCGCCTACGGCAACATGGACACGGCGGTGCAGGCCCTCAAGGCGGGCGCCTTCGACTTCGTGCCGAAACCCGTGGATCTCGGCATGCTGCGCCAGCTGGTGGGCGGCGCCACCCGGCTCAGCCATGGCCCCCGCATAGACCGCCGCTCCCGTGACACGCTGCTCGGCGACTCGCCGGCCATGCAGAAGATCCGCGGCACCATCGCCAAACTGGCGCGCAGCACGGCGCCCGTCTACATCAGCGGCGAATCCGGCACCGGCAAGGAACTGGTGGCCCGCACCATCCACGACAAGGGTGATCGCCGCGAAAAACCCTTCGTGCCCATCAACTGCGGCGCCATTCCGTCCGAGCTCATGGAGAGCGAGTTCTTCGGCCACGTGAAAGGCGCATTCACCGGCGCCAACCGCGACAAGCAGGGGCTGTTCCAGGCAGCCGACGGCGGCACCCTGTTCCTGGACGAAATCGCCGAACTGCCCCAGCACATGCAGGTGAAACTGCTGCGGGCCATCCAGGAGAAAGCCGTGCGCCCCGTGGGCAGCGAGCAGGAGATCAGCGTCAACGTGCGCATCCTCTCCGCCACCCACAAGGATCTCGGGCAGCTCGTGGATGAAGGCCTGTTCCGGCAGGACCTCTTCTACCGCATCAACGTCATCCAGCTTGCGGTGCCCAGCCTGCGCCAGCGACGCCAGGACATCCCCATGCTGGTGAACCACGTCCTCGGGCGTCTGACCGGCGACGGCGACGCCCCGCCGGTACAGCTCAACGACGCCGCACTGGGCGCCCTGCGGGCCTACGCCTTTCCGGGCAACGTGCGGGAACTGGAGAACATCCTCGAGCGGGCGCTGACCCTGTGCGAGGGCGGCGTCATCGAGCCGGAGGACCTTCAGCTCCCGGACTCGCCGTGCGGCCAGCCCCAGGACACCGCGGCCGCCGTGCCGGCCCCGGACGACGATTTCGCCCTGGACGACTACCTGGCCGACGTGGAGCGCGAAGTGGTCATCAAGGCGCTGGAGAAGACCGGCTACAACAAGACCGCGGCGGCGCAACTGCTCGGCATCAGCTTCCGTGCCCTGCGCTACAAGCTGAAGAAGCTGGACATGGAATAGCGACGATCGCGGCCGGTAGATCACGCCATGGTGGACCTGAAGGTCCACCCTACGCCCCTTTACCCATGCGCGGTGGACGTTCACGCCCACCGCGCATCCTGTCGCCGGGCCGCATGGGTGACGCAATACGTCACCTTACCCGGGCGGGCTGACACCGTACGACACTTTGCACAACCCGACACTTCCGGCGGCCACCCTGAAACCCGCGGCACACCAGGCCTGCGCGCCAAAGAAAAAGGTGGCACGGGTTATGCAAACCACCACGGCAGAACGTGCCGGACTCCCGCAGGGCGGTTGCACAGTTCTCGAAGTCAGGGTAAAACCGGTCCCGCATCCGCCCCGGAACGGGCGGATCTGACCAAAACCAAAAGGAAGGAGTACTACCATGAAGGCTCAAAAGGGTTTCACTCTCATCGAACTCATGATCGTCGTGGCGATCATCGGCATCCTGGCGGCCATCGCCATCCCGCAGTACCAGAACTACGTGGCCCGGGCGCAGTTCTCGGAGGCCCACAACCTGCTCTCCGGTGCTCAGACCACCGTCTTCGAGCGGTATACGAGTACTGGAAACTGGCCGACGGGAGTTGACGCAGAAAGCAACGAGTTGGAGTACGACGGTGATCTCACCGTTTCTATTCAGGCCATTGGATCCCACGGTGCTATCAACGACGCCGGCGGAGGGGATACAGACGACGACGCCTTTGAAGGTTGGTTCGAGTATGAGTTCGGGGCCGAGGATCGAGACGTAAGTCCTAATCTTGCCGGCGACACGGTCAGGTACACATGGAACAACGACGATAGTGAATGGACTTGCACCACTGACGTGGACGAAGCATATGTTTCCCAGTGTGACTCTGGCGGCATCGATTAGGCTTTTGCCCGAAGAATGATTAAGAGCCCCGCACGCATTGCGGGGTTTTTTTGTGACCAAGCAGGCCGAATGGTGCCAGCCCCCAGAACCATTTCTCGTAGGGTGGACCTTCAGGTCCACCGTCAGCGGGAATCGCGCTCGACGTCTTGCGGCAGCGGACTGCAGGGCCACGGACGCTTGTGGCGAGAACTACGCCGTCGCTTTCCGCAGCGCACCCAGCACGTCTTCCCGGGCCACGACGCCCACCAGTTGATCAGCGTCCATCACGGGCAGGCTCTTGACGCCGAGTTGCACGAGGCGCTGAAGGACGCGTGTGAGCGGGCAGTCGGGGGCGACGGAGACCGGGTCACGGGTCATGATGCGGTCGACGGTGTCGCGCATGATCAGGTTGTAGGGCGGCACGATGTAATCCGGGCGCAGGGTGAACGCGCGAAGGACATCCATCTTGGTGACGAAACCAACCAGCGCGCCGCCGCCATCGGTGACGGGCATGCCGTTGAAGCCATGCTGCTCGAACAGCGCCTGGGCATCCCCGACGGTGGCCTCGGGTTGAACGGTCACCGGCCGTGAAGTCATCACGTCGGCCGCAGTGTATTGCACGAACTCGTACATGGCGCCTCCTCTGCGACGGTTCAGCGCCATTGTAGCGAAACACAAGGCCGGTGCACCCATGCGGGCGCGCACCGGCCCGGTCGCAGCGGCAGCGGCCGTCAGGCGCGCAGGCGCGCGACTGCCTGGCGCAGCTGCTCGGCCATGGCGTTGAGGTCGTCCGCTCCCGAGCGCGCCTTGTCCATCGCCTCGCCGCTGCGCATGGCCGCATCCCGAATGCCGCTCACCCGCCGGTTGATCTCGTCCGCCGTCGCAGACTGCTCCTCGGCGGCACTGGCAATCTGCGTATTCATGCCGCTGATGCCGTCCACGGCACCGGCGATCGTCCCCAGCGCCGTCTCGGTCTCGTTGGAGCGCTCCACCGTGTGCCGGGCGCTCTCGGTACGCGCCTCGATGGACTCCGCCGCCTGCCGCGAGCCACTCTGCAGCCGCTCGAGAATGTCCCGGATCTCCTGAGTGGACTGCTGTGTGCGCTGCGCCAGCGTGCGCACCTCGTCGGCCACCACCGAGAACCCGCGGCCGTGATCCCCTGCACGCGCAGCCTCGATGGCGGCGTTCAGGGCCAGCAGGTTGGTCTGCTCGGCGATGCCGTTGATCACCTCCAGCACCGTCTGCACGTTGTCGGATTCGCTGGCGAGCTGGTTGACCGCATCGCGGCTCTCCTCCAGCTCCCGGGCCAGGTTGCCGATGGCATCCTTGGTATAGGACACCGTCTCGGCGCCCGACTGGGTCTCGGACTGGGCCTCGGCCGCCGCCTCGGCAGCGGAGCTGGCGTTCTGCGCCACTTCCTGCACGGTCGCGGCCATTTCGTTCATGGAGCTGGCCAGCTCGTCGGTGTCTTCCTGCTGCTGGCGGCTGTTCTTGTCGGCGTCGCCAGTGAGGTCACGCAGCTGCTCCGCCGACTGCGCCAGCGTGTCGCTGCCTTCGCGCACCTGGTTCACCACGCCCTGCAGCGTGTCGAACAGCCTGTTGAATGTCCGCGACAGGTCGGTGAGCTCGTCACGGCCCGACTCGTCCAACCGGGCGGTAAGGTCCACGGGCTCCTCCGCGGCCTTCTCGATGCCGCCGATGGTCGCGCGTAGCGGGCGGGTCACACTGATGATGACGGCCCAACCGATACCGCCCACCAGCACCAATCCGATGACACTGGTCACGATGCCGTTCACCAGCTCACGGTTCACCGCGGCGTTGACGTCGGCCATGTAGACGCCGCTGGCGATCACGTAGCCCCAGGGCTCGAAGTGGTGGGCCTCGGAAATTTTCTCGATGGCTTCCTCTTCACCCGGACGCGGCCACATGTACGCGACTCGGGAGCGACCGTCGCTGGACTCCAGCACCTCCCGGGTCATGCGCTGAACGAAGGCGTTCCCGGTGCCGTCGTCCATTTCGGTGAGATCGTCGCCCTCCAGCTCCGGCGACACCGGGTGCATCTGCATGATGTTGTTCTCGTCATGCACCCACAAATACTCCTCGCCGAGATAACGGATACCCCGCAGGCTCTCCAGGGCTTGCTCCCGGGCCGTCTCCTCGTCGATCTCCCCCGCCTGCTCCAGACCGTGGAAGTGCTCCATGATCGCAATGGCGGTCTCGTTCACCGCGACTGCCTGCGACAGCCGCTCTTCCTGAAGCGAGGCCCGCGTGGAACTCAGCGTCAGAACGGCGTTGACCACGAATACCGCGATCGCAACGGCGAGAATGAGCCAGATACGATAGCTGACGCGCAGCTTCCGGAGAGATGCCAACATGAACCCACCCCTGAAATAACGTTGTTTTGCGAGTGCTTCAGGAGAGTATCGGCAGGTCGGTGCGGAGGTTGAACGAAGACGGACGAGCGGTTTGGATGCGCGAAGCCGGGGCGAGTCGGTCGATGGTGATCCGGTCACCACATCGGTGGGGCGCCCGGCCCCATGCGGTGAGGGCCGGGGACTGTCGCCCCCGGAACAAATGGTGGCTACGGGCACAACCGAACCCGGCTGCGAATCAGATAGTTACAAAAGGAACACGTGAGAAGAAAGCGCAGGGGAAGGGGTGTCCCGGCAACCCTCGGTGCTCACACCCACAGCGATCACACAGACCTTGAAGACTATCCGGCCGTGCTCGCTGGAAACGCACAAAGAACAGGCTCCCAGTTGCGATCCAATTCACAATATTAAGATTCAAATCCTGAAGAAGATGTTCGGCCTATGGACACCCATATGCACGGGCCATTAAGATCCCCTACCCTTTAGAATAAGTGTCTCTTTTACATTTAATCCTCTCACAGGATTCTCTATCGGGTCGTTCTTTGGGGGGAATTATTGATCAGCCGGACCATGTCGTTGACACGGGCCTGTCTGGCTTCGCTGAGGCTCATGTCGTGCCGGTGAGCCGCCAGAGCGAAAACCATACAGAAAAGCATTCACCACAACACGCACCAAAGCTTAAAGGGGATTTTATACATGCTGCAATTAAAGATACGTACAGTCGCTGTCATGACCACTTTTGCGTTAGCTATGGCTGCATGCTCCAGCGAACCTGATTTCCCAAAGCTGAAATCATTTGACGATATTGTGGCGTTTGAAAAGAAGGTCTTGAATGGGCTTTATCATGAAGAAGCCGGATATGACTTCTTGGTCGCCGCACAAAGGCATGTACTTCCCAGCGATGAGGATCCGGCAGAGTTCCTCCCAGAGGAGGAGGAATGGGAAGAGGGCTTTGCTGATATCATAGACGAACGCGGGACCTTCAAGGATATTGAATTCAGTCGATACGAGAGGGATTTCGATAACCAGGAATTACAAATTGAGGGTACGCTTCATTTTGAAAACGAGGACCTTCCATACAAGGGAGTCTTCGTGAAAGGTGAAGATGGCGTATGGGTTATGAAAACTGATTAGTCATCGGTCCGTCCCGTGTCGCGGCCGTCAAGAAAAACCGGGTGCGACACGAGGATACCCCAGCCTTTCCCCATGCGCAGACACCACCCTCCTGGAGCCTTCGGGCAGATGACCTCTCCCCGAATATCTGACCGGTTAAAAGTCGAGATGACCGCCAGCCGTCTTGCCCTAGATTTAGCGACCACCTTAGAACGAGTCCTTAGTGAGACCTTCAGTTCACTGAGGCCCACACTGGGGCGCAGACGATGGGGCGCGACGTAGCGGAAGTACCAGCCAGACGGCCTGTGGAGCAGGAAGGAAGGCGCTCTATGTACCGTCATCCTGGCCCTCTGTTTTGTACCAGACGCAGCCAAGATAGCGTAACCATCTTAGAAACAAAAAAATGGTGGCTACGGGTGGATTTGAACCACCGACCCTCGCATTATGAGTGCGATGCTCTGACCAACTGAGCTACGTAGCCACGATACTGCGGAAGCGGGATTCTCCAACCGATGGCGAGGCATGTCAAGTCACGTCTCGGCGCGGGGTTTCCCGGCCATCGCCGTGCCGCGGGGTCGGTGGCTGCGGCCCGAACAGCCACATCGCCACCGAACACCCGCGACAGGGCGGCCATCAGGCGCTAGCGGCGGTCTTCCAGACTGCCCATGCCCTCGCGGTGCGAGCGCTCGGCGTTCTGCCTGTCGCGCTCCTTCTCCGCCTGCTCGGAGACCTCATCGGCGATGTCACCGGGGGTGGTGCAACCAGCCACGGCCCCCACCGCGAAGGCCAGCACCACGACAAGCCCGGCGCGCCGCATCAGAGCATCAGTCGCGCCGCTCATCCAGGGCCTCCATGGCGTCGTCATGCTGCGGGATCGTGGAGCTGAGCTGCTCGTCGTTCATGGCCGCGTCCAGCATGGCATCGAAGATTTCGCCTTCCACGCGCACGCGGTAGAACGCCCGGTACTCCGAGGTGTCCGGGTCCTGGAGCAGCTCGCGGCGGTCCACTTCAACGCCGTACAGTTCCTGATCGAAGAAGCTCTCGTAGGCTTCCCGGGCCGTCTCCACGACATCACCGTCCATGTCGCCGGAGGTTTCCTCGAGAACGCCGGCGGACTCGCCCGCGATGGCCGTTGCCACGCTGCGGCGGGCCTCGGCCTGGGCCTGGCTCTCCGCCAGTCGGCGGCTCTCGCTTTCGCCCTGACCATAGCCGTAGACACCGCCGTCCCCGGCGTCATTGTTGCCCGGCATGTACCAGTCCGGTTCCATGACCCGCTGGTCGGCCATGGGATCGGTCTCCTCGGCCTCCTGCTGGCCGCCCATCATGGCGCAGCCCCCCAGCACCATGGCGCTGAACGATGCGAAAACGAGACCTTTGGCGCTACGACTCACGACTGTCATCCCCATGGGATTCCTCCTGCTACGTCAGTGGTTGTGGTTGGTGTCCTGAAAAAGGGTGCGGGCGCGCTCGCCGGAGATGATGGCGCGGGTAAGCGCGCCGATCACGGCGGCCGAGCGGTCATCGACGGCGCTCTCGCCCACCTGGCGCAGGGTGGCGCTGTTGCTGGCGACCACGTCGCCGTCGCGCAGGCTCTCCACCTCTCCCTGCAGCCGGTAATACGCCTCGCCCGAGACCTCGGTGAGATAGGTCTGGTCCAGCTGGAAACGCAACGTCACCGGTGCATCATCGGCCACGCGGAAGCCGTAATCACCGAGCACGCGACGCGCCGCGCGTTCGCAGCAGTCCGGCGCGTCGAGGCGGACCACGGCGTCCACGTCGGGGACAAGGGCAATCGTCTCGGTGCGGTCGGTATCACTGTTGACCCGCAGGGAATCGGTTTCCGGCTGATAACCATCGGCTTCGATCCGGTAGCGATAAACCCCGGTGGGGACCAGCTGCTGCTGCCTGTTGTCGAGCCGGGTGTCCTCCAGCGTGATGCGCGCGTCGTCGGGCTCCACATCGAAGGTGATCCGGGCGAAGTCCAGATACCGGACGGCGTCCCCGCGCGCCGCTTCGAACGCCTCCACCGCCTGCTCCACCTCGGCGGTGGGGCGGGAGGCGTAGCCGGCCAGGGCAAGGCCGAAATCCGCCCGGTCCACCGCAGCCTCCAGGTCCCGCGGGCTCATGGCCGCAAAATCGCGGTCCAGATCCCGCCGGATCTGGTCCAGCGTTGCGACCAGGCCGGAGTCGGGCAGCCGGGCTTCCACCTGGTAGTGATCGTCCGAGGACTCCGGCGCCGCGTAGTCGACGCCCTCGAAGTAGCCCTCCGAGCGGGTCGCGATGCGGGAGTCCATGGACTCCCGCTCGCCGTCGGCATCGATGGTGGTCCGGACCTCCGTCTCGCCATCCACTTCGGCCACCACCTGCTCGCTGAGGCTGCGCAGAGCGTCGGCGCGGGCGGCGCTTTCACTGTCCCCGTAGCCGGTCGCGCTCAGGGCGACGGGGCCTGCCTTGGCCAGCCCCGCGCACAGCAACACCACGCCGCCCACGGCCAGACATACGGCCCGCACGCCCCGGTTACTCGATGATGATGTCATCGCCGCCACCATTGCCTTCGCCCACGGAGAGAATCAACAGCGCGCCACTGTCCAGCGTGCGGTCGAGGACACCCGGACCGGCGTAGTGCGCCTCCAGATCCAGCAGCAGATCCATGGCGTCGGACTGGTCCGTGCAGCGCAGGGTGTAGTCGAAGCTGTGCGACCCAGCGGCGTTGCGGGAGGATTCGGGACAGACGTCGCGCATCATGCGGTGGACCTCACGCCCGACGGTGCGGGTGTCACTGTCCTGGGACGCCACCACCACCACCTTGAACGGCCGGCCCCGTTCCGCCTCCTCCATCCAACTGTTCTCGATCTGCCGGGTAATCCGGTTGCCCGCCTCGCTGGCGGCCTCTTCGGCAAGCACTCCGTGGCCGGAGACATCCCGCTCGGGAGAGTGCCCGGTGGTGGCGCCGATCTGGTCGCCGGTGGCGGTGTAGTACGCCACCGTGGAGACGCTCGATTTCAGCACCTCGGTATCGCCCATGGAGCGGCTGCTGTCGTCCACGCCCACGGTGATGTAGATCTCGCTGCCGCTCTCGAGCGCCAACTGGTACATGGGATCGGTCCGCCCCTCCAGCGCCGCGGCCTGTTCCACCATTTCATTGACCTGCTCGTCGGCGCGCGGCACCTCCACGTCGAAGCCCCGCTCCTGCAGGTACTCGGAGATCATGGCAATGGCCGGCCGCGCCTGGTCCTCGCGGTCGGGGTTGTCGGGGAGCACCGCGATACGGGGCCGCCCCACCTCGGCCATGAGGTCGACCCGGTCATCAATCACGTCAAGCCGGACCAGCTCCTCCGACAGCCGCTCGACGTGGACCCGGACTTCCTTTTCGAGGATCCGGTCGTCGCCCTCCTGGCGGCTGCCCATGGGCTGGCTTGTGTCGCTGATGTAGGCATCGGCGCTACGGAAGACCTCTTCCTCGTGGCGCTCGAAGGCGGAACGCGCCGCCTCGTTGGCGAGGATGGGGTGGCTACCGCCGTACAGGGCATACCAGACGGCCGTGCGCCGGGCATCGTCACTGGCGAGGGCAACCGACTCACCGACGCCCTCGGCACGAATGGTCAATTCGCTCGCGGACACCGACTCGATCAGGCGCGCCTGGGTGGACTGCGGCACGTAGGTGTCCGGTTCGGCGGGCTTGTCCGCACCACCACACCCGGCCAGGAGCAGGATGCAGGCCGCAGCCCCGGGGGCAAAGAGTCGACGAAGCGATGGTTCTATCATCATGACGCTACCTATGTTCTGGGCTGAGGGCGTTCACTGCACGTGAACGGCCGTGACGCGCATCACGCCAAGGCGGTAACCGGCTCAGCGCGACGCCTGGGCGCAGGCCAGTGCGCCCGCGAAATCCTGACTGCCCGCGCCGGCGGACACCGGATCCTGGCCACCGTTGTCGCGAATCTCCTGGCAGCGCTCGCTGGGCATGGCGGCCGAGTTGGCGAACGGGCCCGCGAAATCCACGTGGTAGCCGATGCTCAGCATGGCGTTGGCGCCGCCCTCGAAGACGTCCGGGTGATCGCCGGTGCCGTCGTAATCCACGTCCTCGGAGACCGGCTGGTGATACCCGACACTGGCCTGGACCTGCCATTTCGGCCCGAAGTAGTAGCCAGCGCCGACCCGGGGGTTCACGAACAGGGATGTTGCCGTGAGGTCTTCCTCGCGGAGTTCGTAACGCTGTCCCTCGACGCCGAAGTCGGCGCCAACGGAGCCGTAGAACGCGCCCAGGAGGTGCCGGCGATACTCGATGCCGGTACGCAGGCGAAAGGCCATGCCACCTTCGACCTCGTCCCCCTGGAACGTGCCATCACCGAGCGCGCCGATACCGATATCCACGCTGGTCCACATGCCATGCAGAGAGGCGTTGTTGCGCAGGAAAGCGAAGTCGGCAACGAACCCCAGATCCAGGTACGTGGGCTCGCCGGCGTCGGTGTCCTCGCCGTTGGTCAGGGTCGAGGTTTCCTGTCCGACACCGAAACGCCCGAAGACGCCCGTGTACGGAATCTCGCGGACCTGGTCGTAGGCGTCCGCACCGGCGTCCACCACCAGGTCGGCGCGGGTCGTGGTGCGTTCGTCTTCGGGCAGAGCGAGGCAGGAGTCCCCCACATCCCGGACCCGGCCCCAGCCCATGTCCTCACGCTCACCGTCGATGACGCGGGTCACCCGCACGACGGCGCCGGGGCGGAGGTTCTCCTGATTGCCCACCGTCATCTCCACGGCGCCATTGTCGGCCGACAGGGCCGGCGCAGCCACGGTGAAGGCTTCGTCGTCTTTCAGGCGCACGTTGAGCGCATTGACGGTGTCACCGAAGGAGGCCGCGTAGGCCCGCTCGAAAATGGCCTGGGCATCATCCCGACGGGGCCGGGAGCGGGTGGTGACCGAGGCGCTGCCGGAGATCTGCTGCGCCCAGGATTCCATGAAGTTGCCCGGCTCCGTGTCGATGATGTTGTAGACCTCGAACGCCTCGCCATCGAAGGCGAATACCGTCAGGCGGGTGTGGACGGGGGCGCTCAGGGACGTTCGGTAGACGTAGTACGTGGTGCCGTCGGCCCGTTCACGCTGGATCTGCCGGACCGTGAACTGCCCGCCACGTATGGGCGGAATATGGTAGGCAAAGGTGTAGGCCGAGCTCAGCAGCCCCTCCAGCACGTCGGCCGGGATGCCGGCCTCCCGTGCCCGTTCCTCGATGAAACGGGTCTGTTCTTCCCGGGGCATCTCGTCATACCGGGCCTGGCGGGAGGCCGCCATCAGCTCCGCCAGCGGGTCGGCAATCTGATCGTTGAGATAGCCCTGCAGGTGCGAGGTGAACGCATCGAGATCGCCGCCGGCCGGGAACTGGAACGACTCGACCCAGCTTTCCTCGATTTCGGTGACCTCCGTGGCCGTCTCGATACGCGTCCCGTCCGCGGAGAGCATCAGCCGGTCGTAACGGGCGGGCACGATCGCCGCCATGTTGTCGGCCAGCACCGCATCCGCCAGCCCCTGGGGCAGCGATACCCGCCACGCGCCGCGGTCGCGGCAGTCGCGTTCATGCGGGCAGTAACGCACAGGGAAGCGATAGCTGGTCTCTTCCAGCCCGACCGAGTTGATGCCGAGAATGGCCTGGCGTTCGGACTGCTCAAGCTCTCCGCTCTCGACGCCATTCCCCCCGTTGTCATCACTGATGGCAGCGTGACTGCCCGCAATCAGCAAGCCGGCGCCCAGACACAGGCACCGGAATCCACCCTGACGCACACCCATACATGCCCCGCACAATCGTTCGTTCTGGTTTTCTCAGCCGCTGCCAGCAGCATTCTTCGTTGAATGCGAGCGTGCATTCCCCCGTGGTGGCTCCTGGCTGGCGGCCCTGCCGCGCCGTATACCGGCGTCTGTCTGCTTATGGACGGCGACGCTGGTGTTCCCGCAACACCGGTGTCGCAAAATAGAGACTATCCACCACTCGACGGGAAAGAAAGGGGGGCGGGAGAGCGATCGCGAGGCTTGCGACACGGGTCACAAATCAGAAACCCACCCGTGTCGCTGCGCCTGTTTACTGGTATGCGGCCGCCGGCCGGCAACCATGGCCGAGGGGCACGGCCTCTTCAGACGTTGAAACGGAAGTGGACCACATCGCCCTCCTGGACGATGTACTCCTTGCCCTCAAGGCGCGTCTTGCCGGCGTTCTTGGCGCCCGCTTCACCGCCACAGGCGATGTAGTCATCAAACCCGATCACTTCGGCGCGGATGAAGCCCCGCTCGAAGTCGGTGTGGATGCGCCCGGCGGCCTGGGGCGCGGTGTCGCCCTTGAGAATGGTCCAGGCACGGACCTCCTTGGGGCCGGCGGTGAAGTAGGTGCGCAGGCCAAGCAGGTCATAGCCAGCGCGGATCAGCCGGTTGAGCCCGGGCTCGTCCAGCCCGTACTCGGCCAGAAACTCGTCCCGGTCCGCTTCGTCGAGCAGGGACAGCTCTGCTTCGATGGCAGCGCACAGGACCACGACCCCGGCCTGTTCCCGCTCGGCCATCTCGCGCAGCCGGTCCAGGTGGGGGTTGTTCTCGAAACCACCCTCGGTGACGTTGGCAACGTACAGCACGGGCTTTGCGGTGAGCAGATGGAACTCCCGCACCAGCGCCTGCTCCTCCGGCTCCAGCTGCAGCATGCGGGCCGGCTCGCCTTCAGCCAGGTGATCGCGCAGGCGCTTGAGCACGTCGCGGCGACGCATGGCGTCCTTGTCGTTCGACTTGGCCTGCCGCTCGGCCTTCTGCAGCGCCTTCTCGACGCTGTCCAGGTCGGCCAGCACCAGCTCGGTATTGATGGTCTCCACGTCATCCACCGGGTCCACACGGCCTGCCACGTGGTGGACGTCGCCATCCTCGAAGCAGCGCACCACGTGGGCAATGGCATCGGTTTCGCGGATATTGGCGAGAAACTGGTTGCCAAGCCCCTCCCCCTGCGATGCGCCCGAAACCAGGCCGGCGATGTCCACGAACTCCATGGTCGTGGGCAGGATGCTCTGGGGGCGGACGATCGCCGCCAGCTGATCCAGCCGCGGGTCCGGCACCGGGACGATACCCACGTTGGGGTCGATGGTGCAGAACGGATAGTTCTCAGCCGGAATCTCGTTGCGGGTCAGCGCATTGAACAGGGTCGATTTGCCCACGTTGGGCAGGCCGACGATGCCACATTTGAAGCCCATGACGCCTCTCGATTGGTCCGTGGAATCAGGTCTCGGGTTTGCGCGAGTGCAGCCGCTGCACGGCCTTGTCCGCGTTGCCTTCGAATACCAGCGTCATGGCGTCGGCCGCCTCGTCGATCACCTCGTCAATGGCTCGGCGATCGTCAGGAGACGGGCGGCTCAACACGTACGGCACCACGTCATCGGCGTGGCCGGGGTGGCCGATACCGATACGCAGGCGCTGGAACTCGCGCGACCCGAGGGCACGTATGGTGTCCCGCAGGCCGTTATGGCCGCCATGCCCGCCGCCGCGTTTCCAGCGGACCACCCCGGGGGGCAGGTCCAGCTCGTCATGGGCGACCAGCACCGCTTCCGGCGGAATGCGGTAGAAATTCGCCACCGCCGCAATGGGCTGGCCACTGCGGTTCATGAAGCTCAGCGGCTTGAGGACATGACAGCGCACGCCAGCGATCTCCACCTGCGCCGCTTCGCTGCGGATGCGGGATTCCGGGCGGAAGGCGCTGCCACAACGCCGGACCAGCTCATCGACGAACCAGAACCCGGCGTTGTGACGCGTGCCGACATACTTGTCACCCGGGTTTCCAAGCCCGACGATGAGCTGGATCGCGGTCTGCTCGGTGGCCATAACGGAAACCCGTGGTGGTCGGCGGGCGATCAGCCCTTGTCTTCGTCACCTTCGTCGGAGGAACCGGCATCCTCATCGCCGCCGGCGTCTTCACCGGCGTCGCCGGCATCG
The DNA here is from genome assembly GCF_900110585.1 of Aquisalimonas asiatica. Taxonomy (NCBI): domain Bacteria; kingdom Pseudomonadati; phylum Pseudomonadota; class Gammaproteobacteria; order Chromatiales; family Ectothiorhodospiraceae; genus Aquisalimonas; species Aquisalimonas asiatica. Next base: position 50,867 of record NZ_FOEG01000011.1, read on the forward strand.
GCAGCGGCGTCCTCGGCTGCCTCTTCCTCATCGTCCTCGGCCTTGGCGGCACGCGGCTGCACGATGCTGACCACCGGGTGGTCGTGATCGTGCTCGTCGCCGCCATGGGCGAACGCTTCCAGCTCCACACCCTTGGGCACGTCGAGCTGGGACAGGTGCACGGAATCGCCGATATCCAGGTCGGCCAGGTCCACTTCCAGGTACTCCGGCAGATCCTTGGGCAGGCAGTTGATCGCCACTTCGATCATGTCCTTATGGATCACGCCACCGGCCTTGACGCCCTTGCAGGTGTCTTCGTTCAGGAAGTGCACCGGCACCTGGGTGGTCAGCTTCTCGTTGGCCTTGATGCGCATGAAGTCCAGGTGCATCACCAGGTCCTTGAAGGGGTGGCGCTGCATGTCCTTGAGGACGGTCTGCTGCTTCTTGCCTTCCACCTCCAGCGTGATGATCTGGGAGAAGAACGCCTCGCGCTCCATGAGCTTGCTCAGTTCGAACAGGCTCACCTTGAGCATCTCCGGCTTCTTGCCGGCACCATAGACAATGGCCGGCACGGTCTTGACCTTACGCAGGCGGCGGCTCGCACCCTTCCCTGCGTCCGTGCGCGGCTCGGCACTCAGTTTCAGTTCAACGGACATGATTTCGTCTCCATAACGAATGAAACCCGAACCTCTCCGCGACCAGAGAGGATCGGGTGAAAGAAAACCTGCTTGCACCGCAGGAGCGGCTTCAGCGGCGACACCCCCACTTACCGGAGCAATCGCGGCTTGCGCCGCTCCTACGGGGCCTCATTTACTCCACGAACAGCTCGCTCACCGACTCGTCGTTGCTGATCCGGCGAATGCTCTCCGCCAGCAGTTCGGCGATGCTGACCTGCCGAATGCGCGGACAGGCCTCCGCCTCGTCGCTGAGCGGGATGGAATCGGTCACCACCAGTTCGTCCAGCTCCGAGGCGCCGATCTTCTCGATCGCCTTGCCGGAGAGGACCGGGTGGGTAATGTACGCCACGACCCGCTCGGCGCCATGCTCTTTCAGTGCGCGCGCGGCCTGGCAGAGGGTGCCGGCAGTATCCACGATGTCGTCGACGATAATGGCTGTCTTGCCCTTCACGTCGCCGATGATGTGCATGATCTGCGCTTCATTGGCCTTGGGCCGGCGCTTGTCGATGATGGCGAGATCGGCGTCACCGAGGCGCTTGGCCACCGCCCGTGCGCGCACCACACCGCCCACGTCGGGGCTCACCACCACCTTCTCCGGGTACACCTGCCGCCAGATGTCGCCGAGCAGAATGGGCGAGGCGTAGATGTTGTCCACCGGGATGTTGAAAAACCCCTGGATCTGGTCGGCGTGCAGGTCAACCGTGAGCACACGGTTGACGCCCGACGCCTGGATCATGTCCGCCACCAGCTTCGCGGAGATCGGCACGCGCTGGGAGCGCGGGCGGCGATCCTGACGGGCGTAGCCGTAGTAGGGCACCACCGCCGTGATCCGCGCCGCGGACGAACGCCGCAGGGCGTCGGCGATGATCAGCAGCTCCATGAGGTTGTCGTTGGTCGGGGCGCACGTGGGCTGGACGATGAAGACGTCCTTGCCGCGCACGTGCTCGTCGATCTCGACGTTGACCTCGCCGTCACTGAACTGGCTGACCACGGCGTAACCGGGCCGGATGCGCAGATGTTCGTTGATTGCGGCCGCCAGTTGCGGGTTGGCGTTACCCGCGAAGACCATCATGTGTCCGTTTTCAGTCACGCTGATCCCGCTCGTGTGCGATCCGGAATGGAATGGCTGGGGTGCCAGGATTCGAACCTGGGAATGACGGGATCAAAACCCGTTGCCTTACCGCTTGGCTACACCCCAGAAGTCAATCGGCTCCGACGTCTTGCGCGGCCATGGCCTGCAGCCGGTCCAGCAGTGGCGACCGGTTCAGCCCCCGGGCAACGAAACCACGCCAGCCATCGGCGTGCGCCTGCGCCCAGGCCGCTTCCGCTTCGGCTTTGCTGCTGCAGGCGAGAAACACGCATGCGCCTGTTCCCGTCAGCCGCGGCTCGCCGAACGCGGAGAGCGCGTTCATCGCGCGGTCGACGACCGGATACCGTCTCCGCACGACCGTTTCGAAATCGTTTCTAGACCCGCCGGAACGGAAGTCGGCTATTGTGATGGGGGCGGAATTTCTTGTCAATTCCGGCGCCTGAAAGACCGTTGCGGTGCTAACCTGACAGTCCGGCACCAGCACCGTGAACCAGGGGCGGTCCGGCTCCTCGGGGCGCAGAACCTCGCCAACCCCCTCGGCCCAGGCGGCCTCGCCGCGCACGAACACCGGAACGTCGGCGCCCAGGGTAAGGCCGATCTCCGCAAGCGTGGCGGGATCCAGGCCACACCCCCAGAGGTGGTTCAGCGCCACCAGCACCGTGGCCGCATCGGAGCTGCCACCACCCAGCCCGCCTCCGGCCGGCAGGTGTTTGTCCACCCGAAGGTCGGCTCCGTGACAGGCAGCGCCGTACGGCTGCAGGGCGCGCGCCGCACGCACACTGAGATCGTCGTCCTCCGGGACGCCGGCAACCTCGCCGGCGCGCACGATACGGCCGTCCTCGCGCACACGCAGGTGAACGGCATCGGCGCGGTCCAGGAACTGAAACAGGGTCTGCAGCGCGTGATAGCCATCCGGCCGCCGACCGAGCACGTGCAGAAAGCGGTTCACCTTCGCGGGCGCCGGCCAGGTGGTCCAGCCCGGGCCGGGATCAGATGTCACTGTCACCGGTATCCCAGTCGCGGATGTGGGCCCGCAGCCTCACGCCCTCCCCTTCGAGAAAGAGTCGCACGGGCAGGTCCAGCGAGCCGACGGTGTCGTAGGCGGTGTACTCGATGGTCCAGCCGGCCTGCTCCATTCGCTCGATGCGCCCCTGGCGATCCAGTTCCATGGACGTGACTTCCATGCCCGGCGCAGGGACGCCCCGGAGCCACCAGGGCAGCACGGCGACCGGCAGATCGAACCCGGTGTAGCGGAACAGCAGCTCGGACGGGTCCGCGGCGCTGTCGGTCACACCATCGGAGGTCTGCAGCACCACTCCCTGATCATCGCCCTGCAGCCGGAAACTGCCGGCCCCCATCGGCGCGCGCAGGTCGAGGCGATAGGCCTCGCCGGCCTGGCGCCAGTCCATGCTCAGGCTGGCGCTGTCGTCGGGGGTGGTAATCCCGGCGCGGCCGCTGGCCTGCCAGACAGACACCGCTTCGAGCCGCTCCGTGCGCTCCTCGAGCAGCGCCTCGCGCTCGGCATCGTCCCGGTCCGGGACGGTCGCGCAGCCGGCAATCAGGCCGGTAACCAGGGAAATCAGGGCAAGGCGACGCAGGCCAGGCATCACTACTCCTTCATGTCGGGGGCGAGCCGCTCCAGGGTCTCGAGCAGCACCGGATGCTCCGGCTCCCGCTCCAGTGCTTCCCTCCAGACATCACGCGCCCGCTCCCGTTCCCCTCGCTCCCAGAGCACCTCGCCAAGGTGCGCGCCGATCTCGCCGTCGGGCTGCTTGGCATAGGCTCGCTCCAGGTAGTCCAGCGCCTCTGCGTCGTTACCGAGGCGATAATGGGCCCAGCCCATGCTGTCGAGGATCGCCGGATCGTCCGGCTCCAGTTCATGGGCCTGGCGGATGTACTCGAAGCCCTCCTGGATGCGGTCCGTCCTGTCCACCAGCGTATAGCCCAGCGCATTCAGCGCATGGGCATGGGAGGGGTTGCGTTCGAGCACCTCCAGCAGATCGGTCTCTGCGGCGTCCACGTCACCGTCCGTGGCGTGCACCAGTGCGCGCCCGTAGAGCAGCTCGGCCCGGTCCGGGTGGTCCTCCAGCGCTTCCCGGTAGAGGTCGCGCGCATCGTCGAAACGCTCGGCGCGACGCAGCATGTCCCCCTGGAGCAGGTAGGCGCGCACGGCGTGTTCCGGGAACTGCGACCGGTAGTCGTCGAAGGCTTCGGCAGCCCTGGAGTAGCGCTGCTGCTCCCCGAGGATCACGGCGTGCCGCAGCGCCGCCTGGGCTTCGTACTCGCCATCGACCCGCGTGTACCGGTGGGCAGCCTCCGACCGGTCACCGGCATCTTCGGCGATGCGCCCGAGGAAGTAATGGGCCGCACCGACGCGCTCACCGAGATCCAGCAACGCCTGAAAATAACGCCTGGCCTCATCCGGGTAACCGGCTTCCAGCGTCAGCAGCGCGGTGGCGTAGAGGGCGTCGCCGTTGTGGGGACGCTCTTCGTGGAGCCGTTCGAACTCGCTCAGCGCCCGTTCATCATGCCCCGCATCCAGCAGTGTCCGCGCGAAGTCGAGACGGAGCTGCCAGTCATCGGGGTAGGCCGCCAGCGTCTCGTCCAGCACGACCAGGGCCTGATCCGTCTCGCCCATGCCCAGGAGCGCTTCGGCCTTGATGATACGCAGGTCACGGTCATCGGGCTCCAGCGCCAGGGCCTCGTTGGCCGCGTCCAGCGCGACCGCCGGCTCCCCCGCCTCCAGGGCCAGACCAGCCAGCAGGCGGTAGCCGGCGACCTCGTCCGGGTGGTCACCCACCAGCCCCTGGACCACGGTCAGGGCGGCGCGCCGGTCCTGCACGCCACCGAGTACCGCCTCCATGCGCTCGAACACATCGGCGGGCGAATGGTCATCGGCATCGAGCAGGCTGCGCAGGTGCTGACGGGCCAGTTCGGCCTCGCCCTCGCGCAGGTAGAGAAAGCCGAGAATCTGGTGCAGCTGTGGCGTGGGCTCGTCCACCAGCTCGGCCCACCGCTCCGCGGCCGCAAGGGCGCGGGCTTCATCATCGGCGTACATGGCGAGCTGCGTCGCCTGCTCGGCCACGCGCGGGTCGTCGGTAAGCTGCATGGCCTGGTGCCAGGCAACCAGTGACTGCTCCAGGTCGCCGGCAGCGCCCGAGAGGTGTGCGACCATGACCTGATAGAGAAGATCCTCGTCCGGCGTCGGCACCGACTCCGGCTCCAGAATTTCGGGCCGCGGCTCGTCGGCGGTGTCGGCCGCATCCCGGTCACCCACGCTGGCACAGCCGACCAGCGCCAGCACGCTCAGCATGCCCGCAAAGCGCGTCAACATTGCCAGGCCATCCCGTTCAGCCACTCTCTTTCCGCCCCCTTGATCCTTTCCGGTATGCGACCACGCCACCCGGGAGTGAAACCCGTCGCCTACTATACCCGCCCGTCCCCGGCCGAGACAGGCCCGTCTCCGGTGCGCCCCTCCTTGTATTCCCGTGGCGAATTCCCGACAATCTGCACGCCTCGTCCGCCGATGCGGCGCAGGCCGGGTCGGCCGGCCCGGAGCGGTGCGAGTTGCGGGGCCTGGTGCGGTATCATTGACCGCATCAGCTGATACGCCAGCCGGGACAGCCCATGCCCGCGGATACGTCCGGATCATCGATGCCACTGTTCACCCTTGGACTCAGTCACAAGAGTGCACCTCTTGAGGTGAGAGAGCGGCTTGTCTTCGACGAGGCGCAGGTGAGTCATGCCCTGGAAGGGCTCAAGACACGCCCCGGGGTCCGCGAGGCGGCACTGATCTCCACCTGCAACCGCACCGAGATCTATACCGTGCTCGCCGACCACGGCTCCCCGAATACGGTCCTGCAATGGCTGGCGGAGTCCCACGCCGTGGATCCGGCGTGGCTGCGCCCCTACCTCTACATGCACCAGGATGCGGACATGGTGCGCCACCTGCTGCGCGTGGCGCCGGGGCTGGACTCACTGGTGCTGGGGGAGCCGCAGATCGGCGGCCAGACCAAGGCAGCCTACAACGACGCCATGAACGCCGGCACGCTCGGCCAGGTGCTGGACCGGCTGTTCCAGCATGCGTTCGCCGTGTCCAAGCAGGTGCGCACCGAGACGGGCATCGGCTCCAACCCGGTGTCCGTTGCCTTTGCTGCCGTAACGCTGGCCCGGCAGATCTTCGGTGATCTCTCCGGTTACACCGGGCTGCTCATCGGCGCGGGCGAGACCATCGAACTGACCGCCCGCCATCTGCATGACCAGGGCATGCGGCGATTCATTGTCGCCAACCGCAGCCGCGAGCGGGCGCGGGACCTGGCCGACCGCTACGGCGGTCAGGCCATCGAGCTGAGCTCGCTGCCCGATTACCTGGAGCAGACGGACGTGGTGGTCGCCTCTACGGCGGCCCAACTGCCCATCCTGGGCAAGGGCAGCGTCGAGCGGGCGCTGAAGCGCCGCAAGCACCGCCCGATCTTCATGGTGGATATCGCCGTCCCCCGGGATATCGAACCGGAAGTGGGCGATCTGGACGACATCTACCTGTATACCGTCGATGATCTCCAGGAAGTCATCCAGGAGAACCTGCGTTCCCGGCAGGACGCGGCACAGCAGGCCGAGGAAATCATCAACCTGCAGGTTGAGCGGTTCCAGGAATGGCTGCGCAGCCTCGACTCGGTCCCGGTCATCCGGCGCTACCGCGACCAGGGCGCCGCCCACCGCGACGAGGTGCTGGCAAGGGCCAGACGACGCCTTGCCCGCGGCGAGGACCCGGAGGCGGTCATGGAATACCTGGCACACACGCTGACCAACCGGCTGCTGCATCAGCCGACGGTCCGCCTGCGTGAGGCCAGCGAGAATGGCCGCACCGATCTCCTGGAACAGGCGCAGTTCCTGCTGGGGACCGACGACGAACAAAGCTGAGACAAAGAGGGTGCGTGACCGTTGAAGCAATCCATTCGAGCCCGGCTGGAGCAGTTGCAGGACCGTTTCGAGGAGCTGAGCGGGCTGCTCTCGCAGCCGGAGGTCATCCAGGACCAGCGCCAGTTCCGCGATCTCTCCAGGGAGTATGCGCGGCTCGAGGTGCTGGTGGAGACGTTCCGGCGATTCCACGCGGCGGAGGAGCAGCTGGCTTCCGCCGAATCCATGCGCCAGGACAGCGACGAAGACATCCGCGCCATGGCCGAAGACGAGGCGGAGGCCGCCCGTGCCGCTCTGGAGGCGCTGGAGCGCGAGCTGGAGATCCTGCTGCTGCCGCGCGACCCGAACGATGACGCCAACATCTTTCTCGAGATCCGCGCGGGCACCGGCGGCGACGAAGCGGCGCTGTTCGCCGGCGATCTCTACCGCATGTACGCGCGCTATGCCGAGGCCCAGGGATGGCGCATGGAGGTGATCAATGAAAGCCACGGCGAGCAGGGTGGCTACAAGGAGATCATCGTACGGCTCATCGGCGACGGGGCTTATTCGCGCCTGAAGTTCGAGTCCGGCGCCCACCGCGTCCAGCGGGTGCCGCAGACGGAGTCCCAGGGGCGGATCCATACCTCGGCGTGCACGGTGGCGGTGCTCCCGGAGGCGGATGAGCTGGAGGACGTGGCCATCAACAGCAACGACCTCAAGGTGGACACGTTCCGGGCCTCCGGCGCCGGTGGCCAGCACGTGAACAAGACCGACTCCGCCATCCGCATCACCCACCTGCCCACGGGCATCGTTGTGGAATGCCAGGAGGAGCGGTCACAGCACAAGAACCGCGCCAAGGCCATGTCGTTCCTGCAGGCGCGGCTCACGGATGCGCAGCGCTCCCAGCAGGAGGCGGAACAATCGGAGCAGCGACGGTCACTGGTGGGCAGCGGCGACCGCTCGGAACGGATCCGCACCTACAACTTCCCCCAGGGTCGGGTCACCGACCACCGGATCAACCTGACGCTGTACAAGCTGGAAGCAGTGATGCAGGGCGATCTGGACCCGGTGATCGGGCCGCTGATCCAGGAGCATCAGGCGGATCAGCTTGCGGCGCTGGCCCGGGGCGACAGTGCCTGAGGCTCAGCCTGCGCCACTGGCTCGCCGGCCGGCGGCCGTCACGGCCGTCCAGCCACGAACCAGAACCAGCGCGATGATGCCGAACAGCACGATTGCCGGCCCCGAGGGCAGGTCCAGCCAGTAGGACCCGGCCAACCCCCCGGTGGAGGTGATCAGCCCCGCCGCCACGGCGATGCCCAGAACCACGATGAACCGCTGCGCCAGCATCAGGGCGATCATGGGGGGGATGGTGAACAGGGCGATCAGCAGCACGATGCCCACGACCTGGATCAGCATGATCACCGACAGCGCCACCAGGACCAGCAACAGGGTCGTCATCCACTTCACCGGCGCGCCCTGAACGGCGGCAAAGGTCTCGTCGAAAGCCACCGCCACCAGCGTCCGGTAGAACAGGGCCATGACCACGATCACACCGACGGTGAGCGCCGCCAGCAGATACACGTCGGCGCGGCTGACGGTGAGGATGTCGCCGAACAGGTAGGTCATGAGGTCCGGCGTATAGCCGGGCGTGAGGTGGATGAACACGATGCCCGTGGCCATGCCACCGGCCCAGAGCACACCGATCAGCGCATCCTGGGAGCGCGCCCGGTGCTCGCCCAGCCAGCCCAGCAGCAATGCGGCCAGCACGGCCACCACCACCGCACCGGTCAGCGGGTTGCCCCCCAGCCAGTAGAAGAACCCCAGCCCAGCAAACGCCGCGTGGCTGATGCCACCGGCAATGAACACCAGGCGCTTGACCACCACGAAGGTGCCGACAGTGCCGGCGAGAACACTGGCCAGCACCGCGGCCATGAGGGCATTACGCGCAAACTCGTAATTCAGCAGCGCCAGCAGCTCGCTCATGATCCCACCGCATCCCGCGCGTGATCGTGCAGCACCCGATGGGGAACGCCGTGGGCGATCAGCTCCACCGGGCAGCCATAAGCCTCGGCCAGGTCGGCGTGGCTGAGCTGCCCGTCACCGTGGTAGAACAACTCCCGGTTGACGCAGGCGATCTGCTTGACCTGCGCGGCGAATGCCGTGATGTCGTGGGTGATCACCACCACGGGGATGTCGCGGTTGAGCTCCTCGAGCACCTGCCCGAGCACCTGCCGGGTTTCGGCGTCCACGGAGGCCGTGGGCTCGTCCAGCAGGAGAATGCGGGGCTCCCCCACCAGCGCCCGGGCAATCAGGGCGCGCTGGAGCTGGCCGCCGGAGAGGTCGGCGATGGGCGCGAAGGCCAGATGACCCAGGTGCAGCCGCTCGAGGATCGCATCCACCGCCCGATGGTCGGCACGGCCATAGCGCGCGAGCAACCCGCCCCGCCCGAGACGCCCCATGAGCACGGCGTCCCGCAGGCGCAGGGGAAAATTCTTGTCGAACGTGGAGAACTGGGGCACGAACCCGATATGACCGGGGCGGACGCCGGTCGGCCAGGTCACCTCCCCGCGCCAGGGCGTCTCCAGCCCGAGCATCAGCCGCAGCAGCGTCGTCTTGCCGCCACCGTTCGGCCCGATGATGGCGAGGAAGTCGTTGCGGCCGATGCGCAGGTCCACGTCGCGCAGCACGGGCTCACGATCGTAGCCGAACGTCAGCCCCCGGACATCGACAACAGCCTCGCTCCCGCCGGCACGCATCACGACTCAACCGCCTCGTGAATGGCGGCACCGATGGCCCGCAGATTCTCGAGCCAGTCCGCGGCCAGGGGATCGGCCACCTTGACCACCGCTCCGATCTCCCGGGCGATGGTGTTGGCGCTGCGCTCGGAGAAGCCGCGCTGGACGAAGATCACGTCCACACCCTCGCTTTGGGCGTCGCTGATGAAGCGCGCCAGTTCAGCCGGGGACGGATCCCTGCCACCGGACTCGATGGCCACCTGCTCCAGCCCGTAATCGCGCGCGAAGTAACCCCAGGCCGGGTGATTGACCACGAATCGCCTGCGCTCGAGATCGGCGAACAGGCCATTGAGCTCGTCGTCCAGGGCGTCCACGTCCTCCCGGAACCGCTCCAGCCCCTGACGGTAGTGCTCGGCGCCATCCGGATCGATCTCGATCAACGCCTCCGCCACACGCCCCGCGGCTTCGCGCATGATGCGCGGTGACACCCAGAGATGGGGGTCGGTCTCACCATGGTCATGACCGTCGTGATGGTGACCGCCCCCGTCGATGTCTAGGAAATCCTCGCCCTCGGCCAGGTCCACGACCCGTGCCCCACGCCCCTCGTCCTCCACGTGCTGGAGAAAACGCCGCTCGAAGGTGAGATCGGGATGCCCCACCTTGAAGTACAGGCGGGCGCTGTCCAGCGCCATCATCCGGCGCGGTGACAGCGAAAAGGTGTGCGGCGACTGCCCGGGCTCGATCATCACCGAGACATCCACCCGGTCGCCACCGATGGTCTCCACCAGGTAGGCCTGGGGCGGCACACTGACCGTCACGGGCACGGCTCCGAGCAGGGTAGCCGGGAAGCACAGCAGGACGGCGGCGATAACTCGTCGAATCACGGGCGGATACATGGCTGGTTGTTTCACGTCACTCTGATGGGTTAATGCAACATGATAACATTAACAAGCCACCGTGTCCCTTCCGTGCATTCCTCCCGACACCGGCGCGCGACGGGAGACGCTGAAACGGCAACGGGCCGCCACTGCCGTGACGGCCCGTTGCCGGTGTACCGACGCAGCCGCGCCGGTCAGGCGACGCGCTGTTTCTCGCGAATCTCCTCGAGGGTCTTGCAGTCGATGCACAGCGTCGCCGTGGGCCGCGCCTCCAGTCGACGCAGCCCGATCTCGACGCCGCACTGCTCGCAGAAGCCGTAGTCATCCTTGCGGATCGCTTCCAGGGTCTGGTCGATCTTGCGGATGAGTTTACGCTCCCGGTCCCGGGTGCGGAGTTCCAGCGCGAACTCTTCTTCCTGAGTCGCACGGTCGGCCGGATCCGCATAGTTGGTGGCATCATCGCGCATGTGGTGCACGGTCCGCTCCACCTCTTCCTGGAGCTGCCGCTTCCACGCCAGGAGCAGTTGCCGGAAGTGCTCCAGCTGCCCGGTGCTCATGTACTCCTCACCGTCCTGCTCCTGGTACGGCGCAATGTCCTCAACCGGCATTCTGTTCTTGTCGTTCATCGCTGACTACCTCCATCGTTCATGCCCCGCCCGGGGCATCCCGATCTACTCATCCCTGCCAGGACATCGGGACCGGGGCTGCGATCACGCACACCCCATCATCATTTCCGACCGGGATTCCCGGCCGCCCGCGCCGACCGGCCTTGCTGTCTTTATATCAGCGCGGCTGGAACGGCGCAAAACCCGTTCACTCATTCCGTACGCTCCGGGAGAGCGCCCTGCAGACGCTCCGCCATGTCACGGACCGCCTGCTCGGTGGTTTCCCAGTCGATGCATGCATCGGTGATGGAAACACCGTACTGCAGGTCGGAGACATCATCGGTGAGCTTCTGGTTCCCCCAGTTGATGTTGCTCTCGACCATCATGCCAACGAGAGACCGGTTGCCTTCCGTGATCTGATTCACGAGATTATCAAGAACCAGCGTCTGCAGCGCAGGGTCCTTGTTGCTGTTGGCATGACTGCAGTCCACGACGATGTTCGGGGGCAGCCCGGCATCCGCAAGCGCTTTCTCGCACAGCGCAACGCTGACGGAGTCGTAATTGGGCTTGCCGCCACCGCCACGCAGCACCAGGTGGCCGTAGCGGTTGCCACGGGTGCGCACGATGGAGCACTGCCCCTGGTAGTTGATCCCCAGGAAACTGTGCGGGTTGGCAACGGAGTGCAGGGCATTGATGGCCGTGGTGAGATTGCCGTCGGTGCCGTTCTTGAACCCGACCGGCGTCGACAGGCCGCTGGCCATTTCCCGGTGGGTCTGCGACTCGGTGGTGCGTGCGCCGATGGCGGTCCAGGTGATCAGATCCGAGATGTACTGCGGCGTAATGGGGTCCAGCGCTTCCGTGGCGGTCGGCAACCCCATCTCGGCGAACTCCAGCAGCAGCGCACGGGCGTTGTGCAGGCCTTCATCAATGCGGAACGAGTCGTCCATGTGCGGGTCGTTGATGAACCCCTTCCAGCCGACGGTGGTGCGCGGCTTCTCGAAGTAGACCCGCATGACGATGAAGATGGTGTCCTTGACCTCGTCGGCCAGGGCTTTCAGGCGACGGGCGTAGTCCCGCGCGGCCTCGACGTCGTGGATGGAGCACGGCCCGATCACCATGAAGATGCGCGGGTCCTTGCGATCGAGGATCTCCTCCACGCACTTGCGCCCGACGATGACCGTATCCCGGGCGGATTCGGTCAGAGGCAGGTGGCGGTGCACCTCTTCGGGGGTGGGCAGAAGCTCCTGAGAGACGACGTTGACGTCGTCGACGGAGCCATTGACGGCAACTGGATCGACCATAGGGGTTCACCTGAATTCCAAAGGCGTTACGGAACCCGGTATGGTAGCGAGCCGTGACGGGATTGGCTACGTGTCGCCATGATTCGATCAACACGCCGCCCGCTGGGCGACCTGGAGCTCGGCCCGGACCTCGCCGTCGACCACATCCACGACCACGCCCCGCGCATCCGCCCGCCCGGGCAGCTCGAACAGCACGTCCAGCATCACCCGCTCCACTTCACCGCGCAGCCCCCGCGCACCGGTCGCCCTGGCAATCGCGTTCGATGCCAGCTGGTCCTGTGCCCGCGCCGTGACCTCCAGCGCGCAGCCCTCGTCGGCCACCAGTGCCGCCATCTGCCGCAGCGGCGCATCCGGCGGCTCCACAAGCAGGCGGCGCATGGCCGGGATGTCCACTGCATCCAGCGCCGCATGAATGGGAAACCGCCCGACGAGCTCGGGAATCAGCCCCTGCCGCAACAGCCACTGCGCCGGGTCGTCGGCCACGCCAGGCGCCGACGGCCTGACGAACCCCGGCGCCGGAGCGGCCGTTTCCACCGCCTGGGTGAATGCGCCTCCGGCGACGAACAGTACGTCCCGGGTATGCATGCTGAGGCGCCCTCCGCGCGGCCCGGTCACCGGAATCCGGCGCCCCTCGAGCAACTGCAGCAGCGCCTGCTGCACGGCCACACCGTTGCCGTCCGCATCGGCCCCGCCAAGCTTGTCCACCTCGTCGATGTAGACGATACCGCGCGCGGCACAGGCCGGGTCCCAGTCGCAGTCGCGCAGCAGCCCCTGTGCGATGGCCTCGACCCCTTCCCCGACATGGCCCGCGGGCGTGAGCGTGGTGGCGTCCACCACCGTGAACGGCACATCCAGGCGATGGGCCAGGGTTCGCAGCAAGTGGGTCTTGCCGCTGCCGGTCGGCCCCGACAGCAGCACGTTGGCCTTGCCCGGAACCACCCCGGCGTCGTGCATGCCGCGCAGGGCCAGCCGCTTGTAATGATTGTGGACCTGGACCGCAAGCACACGCTTTGCCTGCTCCTGGCCCACCACGCGCTCGTCCAGCCACCCGTGGATCCGGGCCGGTGTGGGCAGATTGCGGATCCGGTCGCGTAACCAGGCCTGCCGCTGCTCCTGCACCTCATCGTGCAGCACCGCCGCACAGTCGCCGCACATTGCCGCGTCATGGCCCGCCACCAGCTCATCGACCTGCTCGGCCCCGCGCCGGCAGAATGCGCAGATCGCGTAACTGGACTCCCCCTCGACGGGGTGAAATGCGGACAGATCCATGGACCCGGCTCCCTGTTGCCTTACCCTCTTGAACGGCACCAGGCGCCGATTCTTGAGCCCATCCGCCGCGCGCGCCCGCCTGCCGCGCTTCATGCTCGTGTTGCCACCCGCCCCCGCGCTATCATGCCCCATGGCGCCGCCGGCACAGGCGCGGGGGCAACCGCACAACCGACACACGCTGATCGCTGCGAGGCAAGACCATGGCCGTCGACCGTAAACTGCTGGACATTCTCTGCTGTCCGGTCACCAAGATCCCGCTCGAGCCGCTCTCCCGCGACCGGCTTGACGCCCTGAACGCCGCCATCGAGGACGGGCGGGCGCAATACCAGGACGGCACGGCCGTGAACGGTCCGGTGACCGAGGCACTGATCACCGAGAACGGCGAGCGGATCTACCTGGTGGAGGACGGCATCCCCGTGCTGCTGGAGGAACGGGCGCTCACCGCGCGCGGGCTCGGCTGGATCTGACCCGTGGACCGCACGCCGGCCAGCCTGCTCCGCGCGGCACGCCAGCAACTGGACGGCCGCGAGGCCGACTGGTTGCTCATGCATGTCACGGGCCTGTCCGGCGCCCGGCTCCAGCTCGCCGCCGACGAACCGCTGGACGCGAGCACGGCCACCGCCTTCCGGGACCTCGTCTCGCAGCGCCGCGGCGGCACCCCCCTCGCTTACCTCATCGGCACACAACCGTTCCGGTCGCTGGAGCTGACCGTCGATCCCCGCGTACTGATCCCGCGCCCCGAGACGGAGGAGCTGGTCGAGCGCGCCCTGACGCTGGTTCCGGCCAACGGCCCGGCCTCCGTGGCTGATCTGGGGACCGGCAGCGGCGCCATCGCCCTGGCCCTGAAATCGGAACGGCCCGGGTGGCGCGTCACCGCGGTGGAGGCGAGCGCCGACGCCCTGGCCGTCGCACGGGCGAATGCCGACCGGCTCGGCCTGGACGTGGACTGGCGCCACGGATGCTGGTTCACGCCGCTGTCCGGGCAGACGTTTGATCTGATCGTGAGCAACCCGCCCTACGTCGCCGACGACGATCCGGACCTGGAGGCGGACGTCGCCACCCATGAACCGGCGGGCGCGCTGCTTGCGGGGGCCGACGGACTGGATGCGATCCGCTGCATCGTCGCGGCGGCGCCGGCCCACCTGACCGACACGGGCTGGCTGTTGCTGGAACATGGCCACCGCCAGGGCGAGGCCGTCCGCGCGATCCTGTCGGCAGCCGGCTTCAGCGCCGTTCGCACCCATCGCGACCAGCAGGGCCTGGAGCGCTGCACCGAAGGCTGTCTGCGAGGAGACGAGGACCATGGATGACGCGGGCCTGCTGCGTTACAGCCGCCAGATCATGCTGCCCGACGTGGACATGGCGGGCCAGGAGGCGCTGTCCCGGTCCAGGGTCCTGATCGTCGGGCTGGGCGGCCTCGGCTCCCCCGCCGCACTCTACCTCGCCGCTGCCGGCATCGGCACGCTGGTCCTTGCAGACGACGATCATGTGGATCTCACCAACCTGCAGCGGCAGATCCTCCACGGCACGGCGGATGTCGACCGCCCGAAGACGGCGTCGGCGCGGGACCGGCTGCACGCCCTGAACCCCGAGCCGCGAATCGAGCTGATCAATGATCGCCTGCAAGGCGACCTGTTGCATGAGGCGGCGGCCGCCGCCGATGTGGTGCTCGACGGCACCGACAACTTCGACACCCGGTTCGCGGTCAATGCCGCGTGCGTGGCCACGGGCACACCGCTGATCTCCGGCGCGGCAATCCGCCTGGAGGGGCAGCTCGGGGTATTCCGGCCGGACCTGGACGACGGCCCGTGCTACGCCTGCCTGTTCCCGCCGGACGCCGACACGCCGCACGAGACCTGCAGCGAGACGGGGGTGCTCGGGCCGGTGGTCGGTGTTGTCGGCAGCCTGCAGGCCACCGAAGCGATCCGGCTCATTACCGGTTTCGGCACTCCGGCCACGGGCCGGTTCACGCTCTGGGACGCGCGCTCGGGCGAATGGCGGAGTTTTACGGTGGCGCGGGACCCCGCGTGCCAGGTCTGCGGCACACGGGGGTGATCGCTCAGTGCTGGGTGTCGTCGGGCGGTGCGATACCGCCATCGCTGAACAACTGCTCCACGTCCACCGAATCAAAGCGGTAGGTGTGGCCGCAGAATTCGCAGGTGGCCTCGATCTCCCCCTGCTCGGCGACGATGCTCCGGGCCTCGTCGTAGCCGAACCCCTGAAGCAGCCCCGCCAGCCGTTCCCGGGAGCAATGGCAGTTGAAGCGCACGCGGCCGGGCTCGAACAGCCGGATATCCTCCTCGTGGAACAGCCGGCCGATAATCTCCCGCGGCCCCAGCTCCAGCAGCTCCTGCTCGGTGATGGTGGCGGCCAGGTGCTCGGCGCGGTTCCAGGCGTCCGCATCCTCACCGGCATCATCGGGCAGGCGCTGCATGAGCAGGCCGGCGGCCTGACTCCCGTCACAGGCGAGCCACACCCGCGTGGGTAGCTGCTCCGACTGCGAGAAGTAGCTCTCCACCGCCTCGCTCAGGCGCTCCGTCTCCAGGGGCACAATGCCCTGATAACGGTCGTCGGTGTCGTCCGGGTCAATGGTGATGGCCAGGTAACCCTGCTCACACAGGGCATTCAGCGGGGTGTCGCGCCCGGGGGCATCCACCCCCTCCGCCAGCCGCGCGATGCCGCGCAGGTCCTGCTCGTGGGAGGCGCTGGCCACCAGCATGGGCAGTGCGCCCTGTCCCTGCAGCTGCAGGATCAGCGAGCCCTTGAACTTGAGAATGGACGACAGCAGCCCCGACGCCGCCAGCGCCTCGCCCAGCAGACGGGTCACCGCATCGGGATACTGCCGCCGCGCCAGCACGTCCTGGAACGTCCGATCCAGGTGGATGAGCTCGCCAC
The DNA here is from genome assembly GCF_900110585.1 of Aquisalimonas asiatica. NCBI lineage: Bacteria > Pseudomonadati > Pseudomonadota > Gammaproteobacteria > Chromatiales > Ectothiorhodospiraceae > Aquisalimonas > Aquisalimonas asiatica. The sequence goes on from NZ_FOEG01000011.1 coordinate 67,192, forward strand.
GCACGTTGGCGTGCTCGAACACGAACCGGTGTAACTGATCCGGGGTAGCGCTCATGCCTCAGCCATCCAGCTTCTTCTTGAGCAGGTCATTGACCTGTCCCGGGTTGGCCTTGCCCTTGGAGGCCTTCATCACCTGGCCCACGAAGAACCCGAGCAGCTTGTCCTTGCCGCCCTTGTACTGCGCCACCTGATCCGGGTTGGCGGCGATCACCTCGTCGATCATGGCCTCGATGGCACCGGTGTCGGTGACCTGCTTCAGACCATGCGCCTCGATGACCGTATCGGCGTCGCCCTCGCCGTTCCACATGGCCTCGAAGACCTGCTTGGCGATCTTGCCGGAGATGGTTTCGTCGGTGATGCGCTGAAGCATGCCGCCAAGCATGGCGGGCGACACGGGGCTCTCGGTGATGTCCAGGCCGGCCTTGTTGAGCGCGCCCGAGAGCTCGCCCATGACCCAGTTCGCCGCCAGCTTGCCCTCGCCGCCCGCGGCATCGGCCACGGCCTCGAAATAGTCGGCCAGCTCGCGGCTGGCGGTGAGCACGGAGGCATCGTAGGCGGTCAGCCCGTACTGCTCCATGAACCGCTGCTTCTTGGCGTCGGGCAGCTCCGGCAACTCGCTGCGGGCCTCGTCCACCAGGGCATCGTCCACCTCCAGCGGCAGCAGGTCCGGGTCGGGGAAGTAGCGATAATCGTTGGCCTCTTCCTTGGTGCGCATGGAGCGCGTCTCACCCTTGACCGCGTCGAACAGGCGCGTCTCCTGCACCACTTCGCCGCCGGACTCGATCAGGTCGATCTGGCGCTCGACCTCGTGGTCGATGGCCTGCTGCACGAAGCGGAAGGAGTTGACGTTCTTGATCTCGGCGCGGGTACCGAATGCGCTGCTGCCCCTGGGCCGCACGGAGACATTGGCGTCACAACGGAACGAGCCTTCCTGCATGTTGCCGTCGCAGATGCCCAGGTAGCGCACCAGCGAGTGCAGCTTCTTCATGTAGGCCACGGCTTCTTCCGAGGAGCGGATATCCGGCTCGGAGACGATCTCCAGCAGCGGCGTGCCGGCGCGGTTCAGGTCGATGCCGGTCACCCCCTCGAAGCCCTCGTGCAGGGACTTGCCGGCGTCTTCCTCCAGGTGCGCACGGGTGACGCCGATACGCTTGGTGGTGCCGTCTTCCAGCTCGATGTGGAGCTCGCCGTCATGGACGATCGGCAGCTCGTACTGGCTGATCTGGTAGCCCTTGGGCAGATCGGGGTAGAAGTAGTTCTTGCGCGCGAACACCGACCGCGGCGCAACGGTGCAGCCGGTGGCCAGCCCCAGCTTCACCGCCATTTTCACCGCGCCCTTGTTCAGCACCGGCAGCACCCCCGGCAGCCCCAGGTCCACGGCGCAGGCCTGGGTGTTGGGCTCGGCGCCGTAGGCGGTGGAGGCGCCGGAGAAGATCTTGCTGCGGGTAGCGAGCTGGGCATGGATCTCCAGCCCGATGACCGTTTCCCATTCCATCGTCGTCAAACCCTCTTACGCGAACGCCTCGGGAGCGCGGGTGTGCCAGTCGGTGACCTGCTGGTACCGATGGGCGGCGTTCAGCAGCCGGCCCTCGTCGAAGTAGTTGCCGATGAGCTGCAGCCCCACGGGCCGGCCATGGCTGAAGCCGGCCGGCACGGAAATGCCCGGCAGCCCGGCCAGGTTCACCGCGATGGTGTAGATGTCCGACAGGTACATCTTCACCGGGTCGTCGGCGCGCTCGCCGATGTTGAACGCCACCGTGGGCGAGGTGGGCCCCAGGATCAGGTCCACCTCGTCGAAGGCGCGCATGAAATCGTCCTTGATCAGCCGGCGCATCTTCTGCGCCTTGAGGTAGTAGGCGTCAAAGTAGCCGGCGGACAGGGCGTAGGTGCCGACCATGATGCGGCGCTTCACCTCGGGGCCGAAGCCCTCACCGCGGGAGCGCTTGTAGAGGTCTTCCAGGTCCTGTGGTGCTTCGCAGCGGTACCCGAAGCGCACGCCGTCGAAGCGCGACAGGTTCGAGGAACACTCGGCCGGCGCGATCACGTAATAGGCCGGCACCGCCAGCTCGGTGTTGGCCAGGCTGATCTCGCGGAACTCGACGCCCAGCTTGCGGTACTCGGCGATGGCTTCGTCGATGACGCGGGCCACGTCGCCGTCCAGGCCGTCACCGAAATACTCCTTCGGCAGGCCGACCTTCAGGCCGGTCAGATCCCCGTTCAACGCCTCACTGTATCGCGGCACCGGGCTTTCCACGGACGTGGAGTCGCGTGTATCGAAACCGGCCATGGCCTCCAGCAGCAGGGCGCAGTCCTCGGCGGTGCGCGCCATGGGCCCGCCCTGATCCAGGCTGGAGGCGAAGGCGATCATGCCGTAGCGGGACACCCGCCCGTAGGTGGGCTTGAGGCCGGTAATGCCACACAGGGCTGCCGGCTGGCGGATGGAGCCACCGGTGTCGGTACCGGTGGCCGCCGGCACCAGCCCCGCGGCCACGGCGGCGGCGGACCCGCCCGAGGAGCCGCCGGGCACGGCCGCCGTATCCCAGGGATTCTTCACCGGGCCGTAGAAGCTGGTCTCGTTGGACGACCCCATGGCGAATTCGTCCATGTTGGTCTTGCCCAGGCAGACCAGCCCGGCGTCGTTGAACCGCTCCACCACGTGGGCGTCGTACGGCGCCTCGAAGTTGTCCAGCATGCGCGAGCCGCAACTGGTGCGCACGCCGCGGGTGCAGAAGATGTCCTTGTGCGCCATGGGCACGCCGGTCAGTGGCCCGGCGTCACCGGCCTGGCGGCGCTGGTCGGCGGCACGGGCGGCAGCCAGCGCCTGCTCGTCGGTCACGGTGACGAAGGCGTTGAGCTCGGCACCGGCGCCGCGGATACGCGCCAGGCGGTCACGGGTCAGCTCTTCGCTGGAGTAGTCGCCGGCCTTCAGGCCGGCTGCCAGTTCGGCAACAGTCTTGCTCGTTTCGGACACGATGACGGCCCCGTAGTCGGTGGGAGATTATTCGATCACGCGCGGCACCAGATACAGGCCTGCTTCCACCTGCGGTGCAACGGCCTGGAACTGCTCGCGCTGATTCTCTTCCGTGACCGCATCCTCGCGGAGGCGCTGCGGCATCTCCAGCGGGTGGGCCAGCGGCTCCACGCTGTCGGTCTCCATGGCGTTCATGGCTTCCACGAAAGAGAGAATGTCGGAGAGATTGCGCGCATACTCCGGCAGATCGGCCTCATCGACCTGCAGCCGGGCCAGATGCGCGATCTCGTTGACCTGCTCATTGCTCAGGGACATGGCTTCCTCGAAGCGGTTTTCGGGAAAACCGGAATTGTCGGCCAATCGCCGCCCGATCGCAAACGTGAACACGTCCACAAACGCCGAAATCCGCGGGTTTCGGGCCACCTGTCGGCTTGCCGCCGCCTGGGCACACTGATAGATTAGCGGCCTTCTTGCGCTTGACATCGCGGGGATTTCGCGGCCTGTGAAGAAACACGGCCGGACAGCAACGAAATTCCGACGCGAATCGGGCGTTTTCATCGGGACAGGATACCGGGACCCAGCAATGTTCAAGGGCGTTCGTGGACTCTTCTCTAATGACCTCTCCATCGACCTCGGCACGGCGAACACGCTGATTTACCTGCGTGGCCAGGGCATCGTGCTCAACGAGCCGTCGGTGGTTGCCATCCGTCAGGATCGTGACGGCGGCCCCAAGAGCATCGCCGCCGTGGGCATCGAGGCGAAGCACATGCTCGGGCGCACGCCGGGCAACATCCGCGCCATCCGGCCCCTGAAGGACGGTGTCATCGCCGATTTCACGGTGACCGAGAAGATGCTCCAGCACTTCATCAAGAAGGTGCATGAGGCGCGCTTCTTCAAGCCCAGCCCGCGGGTGCTGGTCTGCGTGCCCTGCGGCTCGACCCAGGTTGAGCGCCGCGCCATCAAGGAATCGGCCGTGGGTGCCGGCGCCCGGGAGACCTATCTCATCGAGGAACCGCGGGCGGCCGCCATCGGCGCCAACATGCCGGTGGACGAAGCGCGCGGCTCCATGGTGCTCGACATCGGTGGCGGCACATCCGAAGTGGCGGTGCTGTCCCTGAACGGCATCGTGTACTCCGCATCCGTGCGGATCGGTGGTGACCGCTTCGACGAGGCGATCATCAACTACGTGCGCCGCAACTACGGCATTCTCATCGGTGAATCCACCGCCGAGCGGATCAAGCACGAGATCGGTACCGCCTTCCCCGGCACCGAAGTGCGCGAGATCGACGTCAAGGGCCGCAACCTGGCCCAGGGCGTGCCGCGCAGCTTCACCATGAACAGCAACGAGATCCTGGAAGCCCTGCAGGAGCCCCTGTCCGGCATCGTCGGCGCCGTGAAGACGGCGCTGGAACAGACGCCCCCGGAGCTGGGGGCGGACGTCGCCGATCGCGGCATCGTGATCACCGGTGGCGGGGCATTGCTGCGTAACCTGGATCGGCTCATTATGGAAGAAACCGGGCTGCCGGTCGTGGTCGCGGACGATCCGCTGACCTGTGTGGCCCGGGGCGGCGGCCGTGCGCTGGAACTCATGGATGAACAGGGCCTGGACCTGTTCACCGTCGAGTAACCGGCTGCCGCGCCAACGGCCCGAGAGACGACTGCCGGAGCGCTCGACCTCGTACTAGTGAACTGATTCACGGACGATTTCCTCGTGACAGTGCGAATCTGTTGGCACTGGCCGGTCGGCGGCAGAAGCCGTCTCGGGTGCGGGTGTATGACAGCTTCTACTGACGGACGGGCAGCACCATCAAACCACTATTCGCTCAGGGCCCATCGGCGACGACGCGACTGATCCTGCTGGTATTGCTCTCAGCCGGATTGATGTCGCTCGACCACCGTCAGCACCTGACGGAACCCGTCCGTTCGGCCATCCAGACCACGGTCCACCCCTTCCACTACGCCGTCAATGTGCCATTCGACCTGTTCAGCTTCGCGTCAGAGCGGCTTGCAAGCCGCTCCGCGCTGATCGAGGAGAACGCCCGACTGCGTGACCAGCAACTGCTCAACGAAGCGCGCCTGCAGCGGCTGGACCAGCTCGAGCGCGAGAACATCCGGCTGCAGGGGCTGCTCGGTTCGGCTTACGAGGTGGAGGAGTCGGTTCTCATTGCCGAACTCATGCGGGTGGATCTCGACCCCTACCGGCACCTGCTCCGGGTGGACAAGGGCACCCGGAGCGGCGCCCGTACCGGGCAGGCAGTCATCGATGCCAACGGCATCATGGGCCAGGTGGACAGTGTCAGCCGCTCCAGCGCCGTCGTGCGCCTGATTACCGATCCGAGCCATGCCATTCCGGTGGAGGTGAACCGGAACGGCCTGCGGTCCATCGCCGTGGGCAGCGGCAACCTCCAGGAGCTGGATCTGCCCCATTTGCCCAACAACGCCGACATCGAGGAAGGCGATCTGCTGATCACCTCCGGCCTTGCCGGGCGGTTCCCGCGCGGCTACCCGGTGGCCGAGGTCACGGAAGTGGAGCGGCAGCCCGGCGAAGCCTTCGCCCGGGTGACCGCCCGCCCGCTGGCCCAGCTGGACCGCAGCCGTGAGATGCTGCTGGTGCGCACGCGTGAGCGCCAGGACCCGGACGAGGACCTGGATCCGCTGGATGACCTGGACCAACTGGAGGAACTCCAGGAACTCGAGGATCTGGCTCGGGAGGAGGCGCGCTGATGGCGTTCGCAGGCCGGCAGGGCGGTGGCGTGATTTTCGTCAGCATCATCGTGGCCTATGCGCTCACGATCATGCCGCTGCCGGAATGGGCACAGCCCGCCCGGCCGGCGTGGGCGGCCCTGGTGCTGATCTACTGGTGCATGGCAGTGCCACACCGGGTGGGCGTGGTGTTCGCCTGGCTGGTCGGCCTGGGACAGGATGCCCTGCAGGCCACCCTGCTGGGTCAGCACGCCCTCGCCTATGCCCTGATGGCGTACCTGGTCCTGCATCTGCACCAGCGCATCCGCGTCTACCCGCTGCCGCAGCAGGCCGCCATCGTGCTCCTTCTGCTGCTGCTGGTGCACGTGGTGCAGGCCTGGATCAGCGGCCTGGTCGACCGCCCCGCGCCGGGGCTCGTGTACTGGCTGCCGCCGCTGGTGGGCACGCTGCTGTGGCCCTGGGTGTTTGTCGTCATGCGCGGCGTGCGGCGCCGCTTCAGTGTGCAGTAATCATGGCCAGCAACGGAAACGGCGACCAGAACCAGCTTCACGACAAGGGTCAGGAGAAGCGCCAGTTCACCCGGCGGTCGTTCATCGCCGGCGCCGGGGTGCTCATCCTCATGGGCCTGATCGGTGGACGCATGGGGCAGCTGCAGGTCGCAGGCCACCAGCGCTACGCGACCCTCTCCCAGGCCAATCGCGTCAAGCTCGTCCCCATTCCGCCCAACCGGGGGCTCATCTACGACCGCAATGGCGTACTGCTGGCGGAGAACCGCCCCAACTTCCAGCTGCTGGTCACCCCGGAACAGGTCCAGGACATGGAGGAGATGCTCGGGCGCCTGCGCCAGACCATCGACGTCTCCGACACGGAAATCGACCGCTTCCGCCAGCTCCGCGGGCGATCCCGCAACTTCGAGGCGCTGCCGCTCAAGGTCCGCCTCACGGAAAGGGAGGTGGCAGCCTTCGCTGCCAACCGGCACCGCTTCCCCGGCGTCGAGGTGGAGGCGCGACTCAGCCGGCATTACCCGCACGGTGAGCACGCCGCTCACGCCATCGGCTATGTCGGCCGCATCAACGAGCGCGAGCTGGCGCGTGTCGATTCCAGACGCTACGGGGGCAGCAGCCACATCGGCAAGAGTGGCACCGAGCTTCAGTTCGAGGAGCGGCTGCACGGCCACGCCGGCCTGGAGCGCGTGGAGACCAACGCCCTGGGCCGCGTCATCAAGCCCCTGGGCAGGCGCGCGCCCGACCCGGGCGACGACATGGTCCTGACACTGGACTCGCACCTGCAGCGCGCCGCCGAAGAGGCCCTGGGCGAGGAGTCCGGCTCGGTGGTGGTGATGGACGTGCGCAACAGCGACGTTCTGGCCCTGGTCAGCCAGCCATCGTTCGACCCCAACATCTTCGTCAACGGTGTGGACCGTGCGACCTATGCCGCGCTGCAGGAAGACCCGGACCGGCCGCTGTTCAACCGCGCCGTGCGCGGTCAGTATCCGCCCGGCTCCACGATCAAGCCGTTCGTCGGCCTTGCCGGTCTGGAAGCCGGGATCTTCGACCCCGACGACACGATATTCTGCCCCGGCCATTACTCCATCGACGCTGTCGACCACCGCTGGCGCTGCTGGCGCCGGCAGGGTCACGGCGAGATGGACTTCGCCGATGCCATGAGCCAGTCCTGCGACGTGTACTACTACAAGCTGGGCTATGACCTCGGCATCGACAGGATGTCCGCGTTCCTGGAGCGGTTCGGCTTCGGCAAGCGCACCGGCGCAGGCATCCCGGGCGAGCGCACGGGCATTCTGCCGTCACGGGAGTGGAAGCGCGCCGCCCGCGGAGAGGGCTGGTTCCACGGGGAGACCATCATCACCTCCATCGGTCAGGGCTACTTCCTGAGCACACCACTGCAACTCGCCCACGCCATGACCGTTCTCGCCAACCGGGGTCATGCCGCACCGCCACGGGTTCTGCGCGCGGTCCACAGCGCGAGCACCGGCGAGACCTACGAGACCGAGATCCCGGAGCGGGAGCAGTTCATCGCGCTGGCGCGGGAAGAGCTCTGGGATGTGGTGCACGAGTCGCTGGTGGACGTGGTGCATTCCAGCCGCGGCACCGGACGCGGCATCGGCACCAACATCAACTACCGGATTGCCGGCAAGACGGGTACGTCCCAGGTCTTCAGCCTCGGCCAGGATCAGGAGTACGACGAAGAGGAGGTTCAGCGGCGGCTGCGCAACCACGCCCTGTTCACTGCCTATGCCCCGGCTGATGATCCGCGCATCGCCGTCAGCGTGCTGGTGGAGCACGGCGGTGGCGGCGGCGCAGTAGCGGCTCCCGTGGCGCGCAGGGTCATCGACGCCTACCTTCGCAACGCAGCATCGGAGGCCGACGATGTCTGAACTGGCGAGCCAGGTCAGTACACGGGGCAGGCAGTCCATCATGCAGCGCTTCCTGCATCTCGATGTGCCGCTGGTCACCGCGCTGCTGCTGCTGTCCCTCGCCGGCCTGGCAACGCTGTACAGCGCCACGAACCAGTCCATGGATGCGGTGCATAACCAGCTCATCCGCATGACCCTGGCGTTCACCGCCATGGTGGTGATGGCCCAGGTCCCGCTGAACACCCTGCGGCGCTGGACGCCCTGGGTGTTTCTCGGTGGCCTGGTGATGCTGGTACTCGTGCTACTGATCGGCACAACCGGCCAGGGCGCTCAGCGCTGGCTGAACCTCGGCCTGTTCCGCTTCCAGCCTGCGGAGCTCATGAAACTGGCGATCCCCATGGCGGTGGCCTGGTACCTGAGCATGCGGGCGCTACCGCCGACGCTGCCGCAGGTGCTGCTGGCCACCGTTGCCATTGTTGTGCCGACCGCGCTGATCGTGCTGCAGCCCGACCTGGGGACGTCGCTGCTGGTGAGCGCCTCGGGGTTCTTCGTCCTGTTTCTCGCCGGACTGCGCTGGCGGCTCATGCTCACAGTGCTCGTGGCCATCGTGGCACTGGTGCCAGTGTTCTGGATGTTCCTGATGCGGGAGTACCAGAAACAGCGGGTGCTGACCCTCTTCGACCCGGAGCGCGACCCCCTGGGCACCGGCTACCACATCATCCAGTCCACCATTGCCATCGGTTCCGGGGGAATCTATGGGCGCGGCTGGCTCAACGGCACCCAGTCCCAGCTCGAGTTTCTGCCCGAGCGCCATACCGACTTCATCTTTGCGGTGTTCGCCGAGGAGTTCGGCCTGCTGGGCGTGGCGCTGCTGCTGGCGCTGTACCTGTTCATCATCGGCCGCGGCATGTACATCGCCATCAATGCCCAGGACACCTTCAGTCGGTTGGTGGCGGGGAGCCTGACCCTGACCTTCTTCGTCTACGTGTTCGTCAACATGGGCATGGTCTCCGGCCTGATGCCCGTGGTGGGCCTGCCCCTGCCGCTGGTATCCTACGGCGGCACATCCATGGTGACGATGATGGCCGGCTTCGGTATTCTCATGTCGATACACACCCACCGGAAGATGTGGGCGTCCTGAGCGGGGGCATTCCGTCGCCGCAGAACGACGGTCACCCGGTGGTCTGCGCCACCGATCACACTGGAAGTCACGTGGACCTCATGCACAGACTCGCTACCCGCGTCACCCTGATGCTGGCCGCCCTGGCCGTCAGCCCCGTCACCGCAAGCGACACACCCAACACGGTCGATCCCACCGCCGTTCAGGCGTTCGTGGACGACATCACCAGCGAACACGGGCTGGAGCGGACGGACGTGGAGTCCCTTCTCGGGGATGCCCGCCACCAGCAGGACATCATCGACGCCATCCGCTCGCCGGCGGAGGCGCTGCCCTGGTATCGCTACCAGCGGATCTTCCTGCAGGACGACCGGATCGAGGAAGGGGTCGCGTTCTGGAACGAGAACAGCGCCATACTCGACCGCGTCCACGACGAATTCGGTGTCGACCCGGCCGTGGTTGTTGCCATCGTCGGCGTGGAGACGCGCTACGGCGAGCACCCCGGCCAGCACCGGGTGCTGGACGCCCTGTACACCCTGGCGTTCGACTACCCGCCCCGTTCCAGCTTTTTCCGCAGCGAACTGGCGCACTTCCTGCTTCTGGTCGAGGAGGAAGGGCTGGACCCGCACGAGATCCGCGGCTCCTACGCGGGCGCCATGGGCATGCCCCAGTTCATCTCCAGCAGCTACCGCCATTACGCGGTGGATGGCAGCGGCAGCGGGCAACGCGACCTGATGAACGATACCGAGGACGCCCTGGCCAGCGTCGGCAACTATTTCCGGGAGCATCGCTGGAGGCCGGGCGAGCCGGTTGCCTCACCGGCCCACGTGGCAGATGGCGTGGATACGGAGCCCTTCCTGGGTGACGGTCAGCGTCCGACCACGACCATCGGCGAGCTGCGTGCCGCTGGCGTCACGCCGGAAGCCGACTACGCTGATGATGCAGAGGCGGTGCTGCTGGAGCTTGACGGCCCGGAGGGCACTGAACACTGGGTGGGGCTCTACAACTTCTACGTCATCACCCGCTATAACCACAGCCCGCTCTACGCCCTGGCCGCATTCCAGCTCGCCGAGGCCATCCGTGACCAACGAGGGACCGACTGATGCCACGCCTGCTTGTGATCGCCGCACTCGGCCTGTTCCTCACCGCGTGTGCCACCGCTCCCAGGGACGAGCCCGATGACGATGCAGACTACGGCCCGGACACACCGCCCGACCTGAGCGGCCTCGAAGAGCCCGAGCCCCAGGATGAACCGCTCAGCCGCTACGGCAATCCGGCGACGTACGAGGTGTTCGGCAAACAGTATCAGGTGATGACCTCCGAGGACGCCCGGGGCTTTACCGAGGAGGGTGTCGCGTCCTGGTACGGGAAGAAATTCCACGGCCGGCGTACGTCAAGCGGCGAGCCGTACGACATGTACACGCTGACCGCGGCCCACACGCAGCTGCCTTTGCCGACGTATGTGCGCGTCACCAACCAGAACAACGGCAAGTCGGTGATCGTTCGGGTCAACGACCGGGGTCCGTTCGCCGACAACCGGATCATCGATCTCTCCTACGCGGCCGCCGACAGGATCGACATGGTCGACGACGGCACCGCGCCCGTGCGGATCGAGACGCTCAGCAATACCTTCGACCCGGACAATCCGCCCGCTACCGCAGAGGACGACGGCGGTGACCAGCAACAGGCGGAATCCGAGCCCCCGGAACCTTCCTCCGAATCGGTTGTCACTGCTTCGACACGAAACGTCCCCGATCGCCCGACGGCGGAGGACGACGACCCCGAGTCCGGTGCGCAGGCCAACGGCGCCACCGACGCCGGCTACCTGCTCCAGGTGGGCGCCTTTTCCGAGCGGGGGAACGCGGAGGCGCTGAAGGAACGCTTGACGGCGGACGGCATCAGTCCGGTGGCGGTCTCGGAAAGCGGTGGCGTTCACCGGGTGCGCGTCGGCCCGATGAACAGTCGCGAGGCGCTGGACGACACGGCCAATGCATTAGAGAATGCCGGCTTCGGTGACAGCCACGTCATCACCGACTGATTCTTGCGTCGTCATCGGGTTACACTGCGGCGGAGACAGCCTGTCGTGCTACCCTGCCGCGCCTTGTTAGCTGCCGCCTCCGGCGGATGGCCAGATATTCTCAATCGGATGAAATGAACATGCGCCAGCGCCTGTTAGCCCTGTTGCTGCTCCTGCCTTTCCTGGCGGCCTCCTCTGCCCTGGCCGACCGCCCCTCCGTGCCGACGCCGGCGCCGCCGTCCATCGACGCGCCAAGCTACATCCTGATGGACAAGGACAGCGGGCACATCCTGTCAGAACGCGACCCGGACGAGCAGCGCGAGCCGGCCAGCCTGGTCAAGCTCATGACCGCCTACGTGGTGTTCAGCGAGATCAGTGAGGGGCAGCTCGACCTGGAAGAAGAAGTCCAGATCAGCGAACAGGCCTGGCGCATGGGCGGCTCGCGGATGTTCGTGGAAGTTGGCCGCCGCGTGGCCGTGGAAGACCTCCTCCGGGGCATGATCATCCAGTCCGGGAACGATGCCAGCGTGGCCCTCGCAGAACACGTCGCCGGCAACGAGGACACCTTCGCCCAGCTCATGAACCAGTACGCCGAGCAACTGGGCATGGAGAACACCAACTTCACCAACGCCACCGGCTGGCCCGACCCGGACCAGCTCACCACGGCCAGGGATATTGCGCTCCTGGCGCGGGCGATGATCGACGACTTCCCCGAGTTCTACCAGTTCTACTCGGAGCGCGAGTTCACGTACAACGACATCACCCAGAGCAACCGCAACTCCCTCCTGTGGCGGGATGACAGCGTCGATGGCCTGAAGACGGGCCACACGCAACGCGCCGGCTACAACCTGGTGAGCTCAGCGGAGCGCGACGGCATGCGGCTGATTTCGGTGGTCATGGGAACCGACAGCGCGCGGGATCGCATGCAACAGACGCAATCCCTGTTCGGCTACGGGTTCCGGTTCTTCGGCACCTACCGCCTCTACGATCACGACACCGCACTGGCCGAACCGAAGCTCTGGCGCGGCGCCAACGACACCATTGCCGTGGGCCTGCTCGAGCCGCTGTACGTGACCATTCCCCGGCGGGAGTACGACAACATGGAAGCCACCATGCACCTGCGCTCCAACGTTATCGCGCCGGTGGCCCAGGGTGACGACATGGGCACCCTGGAAGTCAGGGTCGGCGATGCCATCATCGCCGAGGTCCCGCTGGTCGCGCTTGAGGACGGTGAGGAAGGCGGCTTCTTCGGCCGGATCATCGACGACATCATGCTGCGCTTCCAGTAGATCCAGCCGACCCCGGTCTGCCAGCGCCCACCGGCGCTGGTAGACTGAGGGGCAGCACACGCAAGACAGGCCCTTCCCATGCACACCCAGGACGACGACACCCTGCTCGAATTCCCGTGCGAGTTCCCCATCAAGGCCATGGGTCCCGCGGACCCGGAGTTTGTACTGCACGTGCTGGAACTGGTGCGGGCGCACGTCCCCGACGTGGACGACAACCAGGTCACCACGGCCTCCAGCAGCCGTGGCACGTATGTCTCGGTGACCGTGACGGTCACCGCCACCAGCAAGAGCCAGCTGGACGCCGTCTACCAGAGCCTGAACGCCGATGAACAGGTGGTCATGACGCTGTGAGACCGCCGCCGCCAGTCCAGATCCACCGGCGGGAGCTTGGCCGGGTCCCCTATGAGCCGACCTGGCGGGCCATGCAGCAGTTCACGGAGGAGCGCACGCCGTCGACGGCGGACGAGCTGTGGCTACTGGAGCATCCCCCGGTATTCACCCAGGGCCTGAACGGGCGCGCGGAACACCTCATCAACCCCGGAGACATCCCCGTGGTCCCGGTGGACCGCGGTGGCCAGGTCACCTATCACGGGCCGGGCCAGGCCGTGGTCTACGTGCTCGTGGACGTGCGGCGGCGCGGGCTGGGCATTCGCCGCCTGGTCTCCGTCCTGGAGAGCGCCGTGGTGGCAGTGCTCGGCGGCCATGACGTCGACGCCTATCCGCGCGCCGATGCGCCCGGTGTCTACGTCGACGGCGCCAAGATCGCTTCCGTGGGATTACGGGTTCGCCGCGGGGCGAGCTATCACGGCCTGGCCCTGAACGTGGACATGGACCTCGCCCCCTTCTCGCTGATCAACCCGTGCGGGTACGCCGATCTGCCGGTGACCTGCATGCGCGATCTCGGCATCGACCGCTCGCCCACCGACGCGGCCCGGGCGGTGGCGGACGAGCTGGAAGGCGCGCTCTCCGCCTACCCGTGCACCCGCTGAACAAGTGATTGGCAATCCGGTGGCGGATCGGGCTAACCTGTGTCCGGAACAACCAATAACACTGTCATGGGCAACATGGAAGGGCGGGCCTGATGCCGAAACTCAATGCCACGGAACTGGAACAGCTGCTGCACGAGTCGTTTCCCGAAATGCGCCAGGACACCTGGCGGGTGGAGCACGTGGAGGACGGCTTCGTACGCATTCGCATGCCGTTTCACAAGTCGAACCTGCGGCCGGGCAATACCATCTCCGGGCCGGCCCTCATGACCCTGGCGGACACCACCATGTACGTGGCCATCCTGGCGGTGATCGGGCCGGTCATGATGGCGGTGACCACCGCACTGAACATCAATTTCATGCGCAAGCCCGGCGCGGGCGACATCATCGCCGAATGCCGGTTGCTCAAGCTCGGTAGCCGGCTTGCCGTGGGCGACGTGGCCATGTATGCCGACGGCGACGACGAAATGGCGGCCCACGCCACCTGCACCTATTCCATTCCGCCCCGCGATCAGCGTCCCGACTAGATTGAGCCACTCAGCCGCGCATTGAGGGCCTCCAGGCGCTCGGGTGTGCCCACGTCACACCACAGCCCATCGTGGCGGGTCCCCGAGACCCGCCCCTGCTCTGCCGCTTCGCGGAGCAGGGGGGCGAGCCGGAATGCGCCGCCGGGATGGCCATCGAACAGCGCCGGGGCGTAGACGCCGATACCACTGAAGGTGAGCCGTTCCCCGCCGCCAGTGACCACGCGGCCCCGGACCAGACCAAAGTCGCCCTCGGGGTTGTGCGCCGGATTCGGCACCAGCACCAGGTGCGCCAATCCGTCCATGGGCTGCAGCAACGGCGCGGGATCGTAATCGCACCAGACATCCCCGTTGACCACCAGGAAGGGGGCGTTGCCCAGCCAGGGCAGGGCCCGCGCAATCCCGCCGCCGGTCTCCAGCGCCGCGTCACCCTCGCGGGAGTAGCGCACGCGCAGCCCCCAGCGACTGCCGTCGCCCACGTGCTCCGCGATCTGCTCACCCAGCCAGGCCAGGTTGATCACCACCTCGCTGACACCGGCGTCCGCGAGCCGCTGCAGGTGCCAGTCGATCAGCGGCCGGCCCGCCACGGGGAGCAGCGGTTTGGGTGTGTGGTCCGTCAGGGGCCGCATCCGCTCACCGCGACCGGCCGCCAGAATCATCGCTCGCATCACCCACCCTCCGGGGCACGCGCGTGCCAGGCGTCGATCAGGTCCACCAGCTCCATCAGCGCCGGCTCGTCAGCCGCCGCCCGGTGCAGGTAGTCGCGGAAACGGGGTGCGTCCTCCAGGTAGCGCGGCTTGCCGTCGCGATACCGGATACGGGCGAAGATCCCCATGACTTTCAGGTGCCGCTGCACGCCCATCCAGGTGCAGTCGGACCAGAACGCCGCGAGGGACCGCGGCACCGGCACGCCCGCGGCCAGGGCCTGCTCGTGGTAGTAGGCCAGCCACGCCTGCTCCCGCTCCGGCGGCCAGGACAGAAACGCGTCCCTGAACAGACAGATGACGTCGTAGCTCACCGGCCCCTCCACCGCATCCTGGAAATCCAGAATGCCGGGCGACGGCTCCCCGGGCATGAGATTGCGCGGCATGTAGTCCCGGTGGACCCACACGCGGGTCTGCGCCAGGGCGCGATCCACCAGCGCCTGGAAGCATCGCTCCATGGACCGGCGCTCGGCGCCCGTGGGCACCACCTGGAGGTGTTCTGCCAGATACCAATCCGGAAACAGGCGCAGCTCGCGCTCCAGCAACGCGGCGTCATAGGCTGGCAGCACCCCGGTCCGACTCGCGGACTGCCACGCCACCAGCGCGTCCAGTGCCGCCCGCATGAGCGCATCGGCATTGTCGGGGTTCAACACATCCAGATAGGTCCGCGTGCCGAGATCAGAGAGCAGCAGGAACCCCTGCTCCAGATCCTGGGCCAGCACGCGCGGCGCGTTGAGGCCGGCTTCGTGCAGCAGCGCCGCCACCTTCACGAACGGCCGGCAGTCCTCGTGCCGGGGCGGCGCGTCCATGACCACCCGGGACAGGCCGTCGGCCTGCAGCCGGAAGTAGCGGCGGAAGCTGGCGTCGGATGATGCCGACTCAAGCGGCCCTGCGGGCAGCCCCTGGGACCGGAGCCACTGCTGCAGTTGCGGCAGCCTCGTATCCGCGTCGGCGGTGTTGTCCATGGCGGGGTATCCTTGCTGAGATAGTGAGCGGGAATTGTGCCCCAGCACGCCCCCGGGTGCGAACAGGTTTGCCGCGACGGCACTTGTGTGCGAGCTTATACGGCCCCGGTCGGGCAGAGCAGGCGCCCCGACCCGAGAAGACGCCGACCCAGGGATACCGCACGCGTGCCACTCGCGACACCTGCCATCAGGAACGGCCTCGTTGCCGCAGCGCTGGTCACGGCGCTCGGCATTCACCCCCTGGGCGCCGATTCCGGGGACGACGACACCCAGTGGCCGCTGCTCAGCGGTGACAACGGGCGCTGGGCCGGCTGCATCGCGCCCATGGACGGCGCCCGGATCGATACAGCGCGATCCGCCCCCTCCCGCGAGGGAGCGGAAGCGACCGTCGACGCGGACACCCTGGACTACGACGGCGGCATCTACAGCCTGCGCGGCGACGTGGAGCTGGAGCGGGCCGATCAGCAACTGCGGGCCGACGCCATGCGCTTCGACGAGCGCGAACAGCGGGCCGACGCCCTGGGCGACCTCCGCTATCGCGAGACCGGACTGCTCCTCGGCGCCTCGCAGGGCTTTCTCCTGCTGGATGAGGATACCGGCGAGATGGATCAGGTCCGATACCTGCTGCCGGAGACCCTGACCCAGGGCGAAGCGGGCCGCATCCAGTTGCTGGACGCCGGCGTCTCCATGGCCCATGACACCACCTACTCCACCTGCGAGCCCGGCAACGAAGCGTGGATGCTGCGTGCCGATCGCGTGCGCCTGGACCGCGACAGCGGCACCGGCGAGGCGTGGCACGCCCGGCTCACGGTGCGCGATTTCCCGGTTGCCTACTCGCCCTACGTCAACTTCCCCATCGACGACCGGCGCAAGAGCGGCCTGCTTCCCGCGACACTGCGGCAGTCGGACCGCAGCGGCACGGACATCACCGTGCCCTACTACTGGAACATCGCCCCGAACTACGACGCCACCCTGGCCCCGCGCTACCTGAGCCGGCGCGGGTTCATGCTGGGTGGCGAGTTCCGTTACCTGCAACCGTCGTTCTCAGGGGAAGTGGACGGCAGCTACCTGCCGGAGGACGACCGCACCGGGGAGGACCGCTGGCAGCTCGGGCTGGACCACCGCCACCGATTCAGCCCCAACGTCCGCGGTGACCTGCAACTGGCCAGGGTCAGTGACGACCAGTACTTCCGGGACTTCGGCGACAGCCTGCGCACCTCGACCACGCGGCACCTGCGCTCCCGCGGCCGCCTGCGCTACGACACCTACAGCCTCTCCGGCGTGGCCTCGGCGGAAATCTACCAGACCGTGGACCCGACCCTCGGCCGCAGCGACCGCCCCTACGAGCGCCTGCCCCGGCTGCAGCTGGATCACCGCCCGGGCGACGGCCCCCTCGGGCTGCGCCTGGAGACCGACAGCGAACTGGTCCGCTTCGACCATCCGACGCCGGACGAGCGCATTACCGGCGTACGGGCCGACATCGCGCCGCGGCTGTCGCGCCCCTTCGTCGGGCTGGCCGGGTTCTTCACGCCGGCGGTGACGCTGCGCCATACCCAGTACGACCTGGACAGCGCCACGAACCCGGCGACCCCCGACATCGATGCCACCGACAACGAGAACCCGAGCCGCACGGTGCCCATTGCCAGCCTGGACACCGGGCTGGTGTTCGAGCGCCACTTCAACGCCTTCGACCGCTCCCTGCGGCAGACGCTGGAGCCACGGCTGTTCTACCTGTACGTGCCCGAGCGCGACCAGTCGGACCTGCCGCTGTTCGACACCGGCGAGGCCGTTCCGGGACTGTTCCAGTTCTTCTCCGAGAACCGCTTCAGCGGCCGTGACCGCGTCGGCGACGCCAACCAGGTCACCGGCGGCCTGACCAGTCGTTTCCTGAGCCGCGAGACCGGCCAGGAATTCCTGCGCCTGGGCGTCGCCCAGGTACGCTACTTCGACGACCGCCAGGTCATGCTGGAAGGCGATCCCGGCGCGGCGGAGGAGCGGGACTACTCCGACGTCATCGCCGAGGCCCGGGCCACGCTGCCGAACAACCTGCGCGCCAGCACCGAGATCCAGTGGAACCCGGACACCGAGCGCACCTCCCTGAGCGGGGTGCGGCTCAGCTACCAGCCGCGGCCGGACAGCATCATCACCACCAGCTACCGGGCACGCCGGGACGTCAACGATGACCTGGAACTGGAGCAGCGCGACATCAACATCGCCTGGCCGGTGCATCCGCGCTGGCACGTGCTGGGCGGATGGCGTTACTCGATGCTTGAGGATCGAACACTGGAGAGCTTTGGCGGTCTACAATATCGCGATTGTTGCTGGAGTGTCAGACTGCTCGGCCGCTACTACCGCGAGGAGCCGACAGAAGAACCGGAGCGCTCGATCATGCTGCAGTTCGAGCTGCGCGGCCTCGGCTCGGTGGGTGACGACATCCAGGGCTTTCTGGAAGACTCCATGTTCGGATACGGCAGGCGGAGGTAAGAGTTTTGATGGACCGGCACAACACGCTTCGACCAACGGGCCTGGGGCTGGCGGCCCTGCTGCTGGCCGCGTGGCTCTTCACCGGAACCACACCGGTCGTGGCGCAGACCCTGGACCGGATCGTGGCAGTGGTGAACGAGGACGTCATCCTGCAATCCGAGCTGGAGGCCGAAATCGCCACCGTACATCAGCGCATGCAGGCCCAGAACCAGCAGCCCCCCCCGCAGGATGCCCTGATCGACCAGGTCATGGAGCAGCTGATCATGGAGCGCCTGCAGCTCGCCCAGGCGAACCGCATGGGCATCGGTGTCGACGACAACACGCTGAATGCCGCCGTGCAGCGGATCGCCCAGCAGAACAACATGAACCTGCAGCAGTTCCGCCAGGCCGTGGCCCGGGAAGGCATGGACTTCGCCCAGTTCCGGGAAGATCTGCGCACGGACATCAAACTGCAGCGCCTGCACCAGCAGCAGGTCCAGCGCCAGATCGAAGTCACCTCCCGGGACATCGAGGAGTTCCTGGAGAGCAGCGCGGGCGGCGCCGACGACATGGAATTCCGCGTCGCTCACATTCTCCTGAGCGTACCTGAAGGGGCCGACCCGGAGGCCGCCGAGGAGGCGGAAGCACGGGCGGAAGAGTTGCTGACGCGCCTGCGCGATGACGGGGAGGACTTCGCCACCGTCGCTGCCGAAGCCTCGGATGCCCAGGACGCCCTCGAGGGCGGTGACCTGGGCTGGCGCCAGGCCGGCGAATTGCCGAGCATGTTCCAGGATGAAGTCATGAGCCTGAGCAACGGCGAGATCGCCGGCCCGATTCGTAGCTCCAGCGGCGTACACATCGTCAAACTGGTGGACAGCCGGTCCTCGGACCAGGAAATCGTCGAGCAGACCCGCGCCCGGCATATCCTCATCCAGCCCAGCGAAGTGGTGAGCCGCGAGGACGCGCGCACGCGCCTGGAGAGCCTGCGGGACCGCATCGAGCAGGGTGAGTCGTTCGGCGACCTCGCCCGCGCCCACTCCGATGACCAGGGCTCGGCATCCCGGGGCGGTGACCTCGACTGGGTCAGCCCCGGACAATTGGTGCCGGAGTTTGAAGAGACCATGGACAGCCTGGAGCCGGGCGAAATCAGTGAACCGTTCGAAACCCAGTTCGGCTGGCACATCGTGCAGGTGGCGGAGCGACGGGAGCACGACAGCACCCAGGAGCGTCGGCGTGCGCAGGCCGTGCAGCAGATCCGTGAGCGCCGCAGCGAGGAGACCCTGGAGAACTGGCTCCGGGAACTGCGTGACGACGCTTACGTGGAAGTCCGCCTGGACAACTGAGCCATGACCCAGCGCCCCCCGGTCATCGCACTGACGGTCGGCGAACCGGCCGGCATCGGCCCCGACCTGGTCGTCACACTGGCGGCCCGGGGCGAGCTGGGGGACGTGGTGGCGGTTGGCGACCCGGATGTGCTCCGGGAGCGGGCCGGGTCGCTCGGCATCGGCCCGATCGACATCCACCTCCTGCCGACACCCGACACCCCCCTGCGACCGGGGGCACTGAACGTCCTGCCGGTGCCGGTCGCCAACCCGGTAACACCCGGCACCCTTGACCCGGCCAACGGCGCAAGCGTTGTGGAGATGCTGAGACTGGCCGGAACCGGCGCGCATCGGGGCGACTTTGCCGCGGTGGTGACGGCGCCGGTGCAGAAGAGCGTCATCAACGCCGCCGGCCTTCCCTTCTCCGGACACACGGAGTATTTCGCCGAGCTGACCGGCGCACCGATGCCGGTCATGATGCTCGCCGCCGGCGATCTGCGCGTCGCCCTGGTCACCACCCACCTGCCCCTGCGCGATGTGGCCGACGCGATCACGGCCGACCGCCTGCGCACGATCTGCACGATTCTGGACCACGACCTGCGCCAGGTGTTCGGGCTGTCCACCCCGCGCATCCTGGTCTGCGGCCTGAACCCGCACGCCGGCGAGGATGGCCATCTTGGCCGCGAGGAGATCGAGATCATCACCCCGACGCTGGACGCACTGCGCCACCAGGGCATCGATCTGCACGGACCACTGCCCGCGGATACCCTGTTCACGCCCGAGCACCTGACCGGGGCGGACGCCGTGCTCGCCATGTACCACGATCAGGGGTTGCCGGTCCTCAAGCACGCCGGCTTTGGCGAAGCGGTCAACATCACCCTGGGCCTGCCCATTATCCGCACCTCCGTGGACCACGGCACGGCACTGCCCCTGGCAGGCTCCGGGCGCGCGCGCACCGGCAGTCTCAGCGCCGCGCTGGACAGCGCCCGCGACATGGTTCGCCGCGCGCGGCACGCCGCCGACCGGACACTGGCATGAGCGCCGGCCACCGTCCACGGAAGCGCTTCGGCCAGAACTTCCTCCACGATCGCCACACGATTGATCGCATCGTCGCCGCCATCGCCCCCAGGCCCGGTGACGCCATGGTCGAGATCGGGCCGGGTCGCGGCGCCCTCACAGTGCCACTACTGCGCGCCTGCGGCGAGCTCGAGGCGGTGGAGATGGATCGGGACCTGATCGCCACGCTGCAGGAGACCTGCGCCCCGCACGGCACGCTGCGGCTGCATCAGGCGGACGCCCTGACCTTCGACGTGACCAGCTGCCACCACGGCGCCGATCTGCGCCTGGTGGGCAACCTGCCCTACAACATCTCGACCCCGCTGATCTTCCACCTGCTCGACACGGCCCACGCGATCCGGGACATGCACTTCATGCTGCAACGGGAAGTCGTGGACCGCATGACCGCCGGGCCGGGCAGCCGGATCTACGGGCGCCTGTCGGTCATGACCCAGTACCATTGCCGGGTGGAGCGCCTGTTCACCGTGGCCCCGGGCGCCTTTCACCCGGTACCGGCGGTGGAATCGGCCATTGTTCGCCTCACGCCCCATCCGCCCGGAGAAACCTCCGCCGAGGAGGCGGAGCAGCTCGCCCGCGTGGTCGCCACCGCGTTTGCCCAGCGGCGCAAGACGGTCCGCAAGACGCTGCGCGGCCTCCTGGACGAGGCCGCGCTGGAGCGCTGCGGCGTAAATCCCGGCAGTCGGCCGGAAGCGCTGGGGCTGGAGGCGTTCCGGCGTCTGGCGGCGGAAGCCTCGCATCCATAGCCCCACGGCCCCTATACTGACGGCGTACCCCAGGCAGGGAGACCACGGTGACGCCGTACAACACCATTCTTCTGGCCGTCGATTTCACGCCGGACGCCAGCCGCATTGCCGCCAGGGCGCGTCAGCTGGCCTACGCCAGCGAGGCCTCTCTCCACCTGATTCACGTCGTGGAGCACATCCCCATCGATGCGGCCGGGGAATTTCTCGGGCCGCCGCAGGCGGAACTGCACCAGGAAATGGTCACCACCGCGGAGGAGCGCCTGCTGGAATATGCACGCGCCGAAGGCCTGGAGACAGCGCAGCGGACCGTTGCCGCAGGCTATACCAAGCAGGAAATCCTCGAGCATGCGGAAACCATTGCCGCCGACCTGATCGTGGTCGGCAGCCATGGCCGGCATGGCCTCGCGTTGCTACTGGGGTCAACGGCAAACGCCGTGCTGCACGGCGCCCCCTGCGACGTGCTCGCGGTACGCCTGTAGGCCGCCGCGCGATGGCCCGTCAGAGCACCACCAGGAGCACACCCACGGCGACGGCAACGGCCAGCATCAGCAACGGATCGGGTTTTCTGAATTGATTGTTTTTCATCGGCTTGACTTGCTTTCTCGTCTGCCCTGTCCGGAGCCTGTTCCGGTCACGGGTTCTATTCTTGTATCGGCAACGAACCGCCCGGCTTGAGCCCCCTGTCCGGCGACCGGGTCTGTCCATTGCGGATTCACTGCCTGTGAACAGCGTTTCAGTCTCCCAGATCCGCGTGGGCGTGACCACCCCCGTCGCAACCACCCTTTTTGGGGCGCACTCAAACCGTTAGACTACACAGTCCAGGTTACCGGTGGCGCTCGCCGCCGGTCCGTCACGACACGCAGGTTGAGGCCTTTTCGCCCCATGAGCACGAATCCCCTGAAACAGCTGGGCACGCTGGGACAGAGCGTCTGGTACGACAACATCCACCGGGACATGCTGACCTCGGGCGAGCTCGCCCGCCTGGTCGAAACCGATGATCTCCGCGGGGTGACGTCCAATCCGACCATCTTCGACAAGGCCATCTCCGGTGGCGACACCTACGACGACGCCATTGCGGGCGCGCTGCGCGACGAGCCGGAGCTGTCGGCCGGCGAGCTGTTCAATCACGTGGCCGTCGCCGACATCCGCGATGCAGCCGATGTGCTGCGGCCGGTCCACGACCGCACGGGCGGGACGGACGGCATGGTCAGCATGGAAGTCTCGCCGGCGCTGGCCCATGACACCGATGGCACCGTGGCAGAGGCGCGCCGCCTGTGGGCCTGGCTCGACCGCCCCAACGTCATGGTCAAGGTGCCCGCAACCGCGGCCGGCGTCCCGGCCATCGAGACCCTGATCAACGACGGCATCAACGTCAACGTGACGCTGCTGTTCTCGCTGCAGCGCTACGCCGAAGTGGTGGATGCCTACCTGGCCGGTCTGCAGCAGCGGGCCCGCCGGGGCGAGCCCGTGGCTCACGTGCGCTCCGTGGCGAGCTTCTTCGTCAGCCGCGTGGACACCGCGGTGGATCCGCAGCTCGGCGGCGACAACACCGCGCTCCAGGGCAAGGCGGCCATCGCCAATGCCCAGTGCGCCTACGCGCACTTCGAGTCGGTTTTCGACGGTGACCGGTTCGCCGACCTGCGCGCACTTGGCGCGCAGGAACAGCGACTGCTGTGGGCAAGCACCGGCACCAAGAACCCGGACTACAGCGACATCAAGTACGTGGAGGCACTGATCGGCGACCGCACCGTGAACACGCTGCCGCCGGCCACCTACGACGCCTACAAGGATCATGGCGCCCCCCGGGCGCGCATCCACGACGGCATTGACGAGGCGCCGGATACGCTGGCGCAGCTCGAGGCCGCCGGCATCGACCTGCGGGCCGTGACCGACGCCCTGGAAGTGGATGGGGTCCAGGCGTTTCTGGACTCCTACAACAACCTCCTGCGCACCCTGAACGACAAAGCGGGGACGCTGGCCGCATGACCATGGACATGAGCGAACAGCGCTATCATATCGAGGTCGACGTGGAGCCCGCCTACCTGGACGACGAATCGGAACCCGAAGAGGACCGGTTCGTGTTCAGCTACACGGTGACGATCCGCAACATGGGCGACATCCCGGCACGGCTTATAAGCCGCCACTGGATCATCACCGACGCCAATGGCGAAGAGCGGGAGGTCCGCGGCGAGGGCGTGGTCGGCGAGCAGCCCCACCTGGAACCGGGCCGCGGATTCCGCTATACCAGCGGCGCCATGCTGGAGACGCCCGTGGGCAGCATGCACGGCACCTACGAACTTCTTGCGGACGACGGCGTTACGTTCACGGCGGAGATTCCGCCGTTCACCCTCGCCGGCCCGCGCACGTTGCACTAGGGGCCTGATCACAACCGTGGCCGTTTACTGTATCGGGGACATCCAGGGCTGTAACAGCGAGCTGCAACGGCTACTGGAACAACTGCAGTTCGATCCGCAGCGGGATCTGATCTGGTTCGTGGGCGACATCGTCAACCGCGGCCCGGAGTCCCTTGAGGCCCTGCGCTTCGTCCACTCCCTGGGTAACAGCGCGGTCACCATTCTCGGCAACCATGACATCCACCTGCTCGCCGCCTGGCGGGGCCATGCCAGCCTGAAGCCAGCCGACACCCTGCAGGACGTGCTGGATGCACCGGACGCGGACGAGCTGCTGCACTGGCTCCGGCGCCAGCCGCTGATGGTCGAGGACAGCCGACTGGGCTACGCCATGCTGCACGCCGGCCTGTACCCGCGGTGGACGCTCACCGAAGCGCGCGAATACGCCCGCGAGGCGGAAGCCGCACTGGCCGCCCCGGAGCCGGAGTTCGACGCCTTCATGGCCAACCTCTACGGGGACCGCCCCGATCGCTGGTCGCCCACGCTGACGGGCTGGGATCGGCTGCGCTTCATCATCAACGCGTTCACCAGAATGCGCTACTGTGATGCCGAGGGCCGCCTGCTCATGGACTACAAGGGCGCACCGGAGACCCGGCCGCACGGCTACGTCCCCTGGTTCGAGGTGCCCGGACGCCGCCCCGTCGGTGAACCACTGACGGTGGTCAGCGGCCACTGGTCCACCCTGGGGTTCGAGGAAGGCACCGGATTCGTCGCCATCGACACCGGCTGCCTCTGGGGCGGCACACTCACCGCCATCCGCCTGGACGGCACCCGCGAGCGGACCGCTTACCAGTGCCCCGGGGCACGGCGTCCCGGCGGTTGATGGCGACGCAGGGCCGTCTTCTCAGCCCGCCCCCTCAGCCAACCCAGCCTGCCAGGCTGAGCAGGGCAACCACCGCCAGCCAGATGACCAGCGTGCGGAACAGCAGGCTTCGCCCTTCACGAAGCCAGTAAGCCGGATCGTCCAGCGCCGGCTCGCGCTCGGGAAACCGCAACGCGCCGAACCCGGCCCCCTGCAGTGCGGCGCGGTGGCCGTCACCGTCGCCGGAACGGGCCAGTTGCCAGCCCCGCCAGGCGTCTCCCAGGCTACCCGCCAGCCCCAGGGACAGGGCGGTCAGCCGCGAAGGCAGCCACGCCAGCAACAGGAACAGCCCCTCGGCACTGCGGCGGAAGCGCGGCCCCGGGTTCGCCGACCGGGCACAATACCGCCAGGCAAGATAACTGACGCGGAACAGTACAACCCCCACCGGCCCCAGCACCAGAAACCAGAAGATCGGCGCGAACACGGTGTCTCCGGCGCGCTGAAAGGCGCCAGCCAGGGCGTTGCGCGTCTGCGGCGTGGGATCGTCGGCCACCACCGTTCCGGGCGCGAGCTGCCCCGCCTCCCTGGCCGCGTCTTCATGCTGCCCCGCCGCCAGCGCCCGCGCCATCCGTTTCAACGCGGCGTCGATACGCCCCTCGCCAAAGGCCCAGAGGAGCAACCCCAACCCCAGCACGAGCTCCACCAGACCAAGAAGCGCACCGCCCAGCCACAGCTGGACCGCACCAACGATCAGCACCGGCGGCAGCACCACGATGGCGAGCCCGACGGCGCCGTCCCAGACGCGCCACTCCTCGATCCGCTCCTGCATGCCCCCGAGCGCACGCAGTTGGCGTTGTTCGTCCCGCCAGGGCAGATGGCCGTCAACACGCCCATGCAGCCACAGCGCGACAATGATGGCGATCAGGTGCATAGCCTGTGATCCCTTATCGTTGTGTCATGTCGGTTGCCCCCGCTCTCCGGCGACACGATCGATCTCCCGCGCGAGCCGGCGCCAGTCGAATGCCGCCCCCGGGTCCGTCTTGCGCCCCGGGGCGATGTCGCTGTGCCCCACGATCCGCTCCCGGGTCATCGCCGGGCAGGCACGCAGGATGGCGCCACACAACGGCCCGAGCACGGCGTACTGGGCGTCGTCGTATGGCACGTCATCACAGCCCTCGACCTCGATGCCGACGGAGTAGTCGTTGCATTCGTCACGGCCACACCAGCTCGACCGTCCCGCGTGCCAGGCGCGGCGGTGGAGCGGGACGTACTGGTACAGGGTGCCATCACGCCGCAGAAACAAATGGGCACTGACTCGCAGATCGGCGATCCCGGCGTAGTACGGATGCGCGGCGGGATCCAGCGCATTGGTAAAGAGCTGATGAACCCCGTCACCGCCGAACTCGCCGGGAGGCAGACTGATTCCGTGGATCACGAGCAGATCCGGGGTTACGCCGGCGGGCCGCGCGTTGTGATTGGGCGACCAGGCCTGCACGGCCCCCGTGACCAGCCCCGTTTCCGGGTTCACCACCGGATCATGCAACGCCATCCACAGCCTCCAGGGGTCGGGTGCTTCTGCCCGCGATGGTATCATTCCCCTGGCAGCCTTGATGCAGCCACCCCCATACTGCCGGAGACTCCATGGAGACCACGCAACGCAACCGGCTTGAGGGCGCCACCAGCCCGTACCTGCAACAGCACGCCACCAACCCGGTGGCCTGGTACCCGTGGTGTGACGAAGCCCTGGAGCTGGCTCGGCGCGAAGACCGCCCGATCCTGTTGTCCATCGGTTACGCGGCCTGTCACTGGTGCCACGTGATGGCGCACGAGTCCTTCGAGGACCCCGACACCGCGGCCGTGATGAACCGGCTGTTCGTCAACATCAAGGTGGACCGGGAGCAGCGCCCGGACCTGGACCGCATCCATCAGATCGCCCATCAGCTGCTGACGCGGCGTCCGGGCGGCTGGCCGCTGACGGTCTTTCTCACCCCCGACGGCCGTGTTCCGTTCTTCGCCGGCACCTATTTCCCCCGCGAGCCCCGGCACGGCATGCCCGGTTTTACGGAGCTGCTGGAACGGGTCGCCGCCCTGTACCGTGATCGCCGCGACGCGCTGGAGGAGCAGAGTGCCGAGGTGGTGGCGGCATTCACGACCATCAATGCTGCGCCCGGCGATGCCGATACCCCGCTGGACCCGTCGCTTCCGGATCAGGCCCGGGACGCGCTGACACGGGAATTCGACACGACCCACGGCGGGTTCGGCAAGGCGCCGAAATTCCCCCAGGCGCCCCTCATCGACCGGCTGCTGCGGGATTATGCCGCGGCGCCGGAGCGCCGCCGCGACTCGCTGCACATGGCGTGCACCACCCTGCGCCGCATGGCGCTGGGCGGCATCAATGACCAGATCGGCGGCGGCTTCGCCCGCTACGCGGTGGACGATTACTGGATGATCCCCCACTTCGAGAAGATGCTCAGCGACAACGGCCTGCTGCTCGCTCTCTATACCGATGCCTGGCAGGCAACCGGGGACCACCTGTTCAGCCGGATCGCCGAGGAGACGGCGCAGTGGATGCTGGGCGAGATGCAGGCCCCGGAAGGAGGCTTCTACTCCGCCCTGGATGCGGACTCCGAGGGCGAAGAGGGTCGCTTCTACCTGTGGACGCCGAAGGCAGTACAGGCGCTGCTCGCCGACGCGGACTACCCGCTGTTCGCGGCGCGGTTCGGCCTCGACGATCCGCCCAATTTCGAGGGGCGCTGGCACCTGCACGTGCAGGCCTCCCTCTCCGAGCTGGCCAAGCGCTTCCACCGGCCAACGGAGCAGATCCGGGAGCAGCTCGATGCCGCGCGCGCCCTGCTCTACCAGGAACGCAGCCGCCGCGTGTGGCCCATGCGTGACGAGAAGATCCTGACCAGCTGGAACGCGCTGGCCATTCGCGGGCTCGCTCGGGCCGGCCGCCTGCTTGAGCGGCCGGACTTCATCGACGCCGCAGAACAGGCGATGGACTTCGTGCGTCAATCGCTCTGGCGGGACGGCCGCCTCCTGGCCAGCTGGCGGCGCGGCACCGCGGAACTCCCCGCCTACCTGGACGACCACGCCTTTCTCCTGGATGCCGTCCTGGAACTGCTGCAGTGCCGCTGGGACGATGCCACCGCCGGCTTCGGCGATACACTGGCCGAGCGGCTGCTGGCCGGCTTCGAGGACACGGAGCATGGCGGCTTCCTCTTCACCGCGCACGACCATGAAGCGCTCATCACACGCAGCCGGCCGTTGACCGATGACGCCCTGCCGTCGGGCAATGGCGTGGCAGCCCGCGCCCTGATGGAGTTCGGCACCCTGCGTGGCGAGCCGCGGTATCTTGCCGCGGGCGAACGCGCCGTGCGCAGTGCCGCCCCGGCGATGGCCAGGGCGCCGCATGCACACGCCACGCTACTGGGCGCAATGGACCGGGTCCTGCAACCCCCGCGCGTGGTCACACTGTCCGGCGACGCCGCGGATGCGACTACATGGCAGCGTGACGTGGAACGCTACTACGCCCCGGGCAGGCTGGTGTTCCTGCCGGCCCATGAGCCCGGGGCGCCGGTGCGGGCGACGGTGTGCGAGGGAACGGTCTGCCGGGCGGCGCCCGGGTCCGTGCATGACCTGCGAGCCTGGCTGCACGCACCGCGCCAGCAGGCGGTGAACAACTGATCGACCGCACCCCGCCGATCTATACTGGCAGGCTACGGTCGCCACCCGACGCGAGGACGCCCCCATGACGCCGGACACCATGATCTCCAGGCTACGGAGCCTGGACTCACTGCCCGACGCCTATTACCGGGTCGAGACCCTGATTGCCGACCCCTACGCCACGGTCACCGCCATTGCCGATACACTGCGTGGCGACCCGGCCATGGCCAGTCGCGTCCTCGGCGTGGTCAACAGCGCCTTCTACGGCTTTCCGACGCGGGTGGATACCATCCCCATGGCGATCACCATCATCGGCACGCGCGGGCTGCGCGACCTCATGCTCGGCATGTCGGTGACCCGCGCGTTCCGGGGCATTGGCACCCAGCTGGTCAGCATGGAGCGCTTCTGGGAGCACGCGATCTACTGCGGCCTGATGGCACGGGCCCTGGGCAGGGAAAACGGCCAGCGGGATGCGGAGCAACTGTTTCTCGCCGGTCTGTTCCACGACCTTGGCAAGCTGGTGATCTATCACGTCATGCCGAACGAGGCTGCAGCGCTGTTGCGCGAGTTCGCCACCAGCGACCGCCCTCTGCCAGAGCTGGAGCAACGCCACCTGGGCTGCGATCACGGCGAAGTGGGGCAGGCGCTGTTACGCCGGTGGTACCTGCCGGAGCTGTTCCAGGAAGCTGCCGCCTGTCACCACAACCCGGAGCAGGCCACCCTCCACCCGGACACCACGGCCCTGGTCCATGCGGCCGATGCCCTGACCCGGAAGGTGGAACCGGGCTACGGCTTTCAGCCGGTGGACCGTGAGCCGCCCATCCATCCGGACGTGCGCCCCCTGATCCCGCAGGACCCGGAAACCATCCAGCGCCTGCGGCTGACCGTGGACACGGAAACGGTGGAACTCTACGAGCTGCTGTTCACGGAACCCTACTAACCACCATCGCGACCGATGGCACGGTGACCGATATCGCGGCGGCAGTAGACGCCGTCCCAGTGGATGGTATCGGCCAGCGCGTAGGCGCGGGCCTGGGCATCGGCGGTGGTGTCACCCAGGGCGCAGGCGCACAGCACACGCCCGCCGCTGGTGACCACGTTGCCGAGGTCGTCGCGGGACGTGCCGGCGTGGAACACCTTCGCGCCCGGCGTGTCCTGCTCCGGCAGACCGCCGATGATATCGCCCTTGCGGTAGCTCCCGGGATAGCCGCCTGCCGCGAGCACCACGCCCAGCCCCACCTGCGGCGACCACTCAGGTGTTACCTGATTCAGCCGCCCGTCGATGGCCGCATCGCACAGGTCGGTCAGGTCCGATTCCAGCCGCAGCAGCAGCGGCTGCGCTTCAGGATCACCGAGCCGGCAGTTGAACTCCAGTACCCGCGGCTCGCCGTCGGGCGAGACCATCAGCCCCGCGTAGAGAAAACCGGTGTAGGGCATCCCCTCCGCCGCCATGCCGCGCACGGTGGGCTCGATGACCTGCCGCATGACCCGGTCATGGACGCTGGCGGTCACCACGGGCGCCGGCGAATAGGCCCCCATACCACCGGTATTGGGGCCGGTGTCGCCATCGTCGCGCGCCTTGTGGTCCTGGGATGTGGCCAGCGGCAGGATGTGTTCGCCGTCCACCATGACAATGAAGCTCGCTTCCTCGCCTTCCAGGAAGTCCTCCACCACCACACGGGCACCCGCATCCCCGAAGGCATTGGCCTCCAGCATGTCGTTGGCCGCCGCCAGCGCTTCATCCACGGTCTGCGCCACGACCACCCCCTTGCCCGCGGCCAGGCCGTCCGCCTTCACCACCAGCGGCGCACCGCGCTCGGTGATGTAATGGTAGGCCTCGGTGCTGTCGGTGAAGGTGGCGAAACCGGCCGTGGGAATACCGTGCCGGTCCAGGAACGCCTTGCTGAACGCCTTCGACCCTTCCAGCTGCGCCGCGTCGGCGGTGGGGCCGAAGCAGCGCAGACCGGCATCGCGGAATGCGTCCACGACACCCATCACCAGCGGGGCCTCCGGACCGACGATGGTCAGGCCGATGTCGTAGTCGCGCGCCAGCGATACCAGCGCCGGCACGTCGCCCGCGCCCACCTGCACGTTGGTGCACTTCGGCTCCAGCGCCGTGCCCGCATTGCCCGGCGCCACGTAGACGCGCTCGACACGATCGGACCGCGCCGCCGCCCACGCCAGGGCGTGCTCACGACCGCCGCCGCCAATGATGAGTACGTTCATGGTGTCAATGCGCTCCGCGTTGTGTGGGTTCGCTGTCAGTGGCCCCTGCCGGTCAGTGCCGGAAGTGGCGCATGCCGGTGAAGACCATGGCAATGCCGTGCTCGTCCGCAGCGGCGATCACTTCGTCGTCACGCACGGAACCGCCAGGCTGGATCACCGCCCGGATACCGGCTTCCGCGGCCTGATCGATTCCGTCACGGAACGGAAAGAACGCGTCGGAGGCCATGACCGCACCCTGCACCTCCAGCCCCGCGTCCAGCGCCTTGTCCCGCGCCAGGCGGGCACTCCAGACCCGCGACATCTGGCCGGCGCCGATGCCCACAGTCTGACCGTCCCGGCCGTAGACGATGGCGTTCGACTTCACGAACCGCGCCACCTCCCAGACGAAACGCAGGTCCGCCAGCGTGGCGCCATCCGGCTGCACCTGCGAGACCACCTCGAGATCCGCATCCGGCACCACCGCGATGTCACTGTCCTGGACCAGCAGACCACCGGTTACCCGCTTGTAGTCCTGCTGCCCGTGCCGCTCCGCCAGCCACTGGCCACAGACCAGCAGGCGCACGTTCTTGCGCGCGGCGACCACGTCGGCAACACCGTCGGCCACCTCCGGTGCAATGATCACCTCCACGAACTGGCGCTCGACGATCAGGCGGGCCGTATCCGTATCCAGCGGCCGGTTGAATGCGATGATGCCGCCAAACGCCGAGGTCGGGTCGCAGGCAAAGGCCCGCTCGTAGGCGGTGCGCAGGTCACCGGACGTCGCCACGCCGCAGGGGTTGGCGTGCTTGACGATGACGCAGGCGGGCTCGGAGAACCGCTTGACGCACTCCAGCGCCGCGTCGGTATCCGCCACGTTATTGAACGACAGCGCCTTGCCCTGGAGCTGTCGTGCAGTGGCCACGCAGGGTTCCACGGGGGCGCGCTCACGGTAGAACGCCGCCGACTGATGGGGGTTCTCGCCGTAGCGCATTGCCTGCACCCGGTGGAACTGCAGATTGAGGGTACGCGAGTGACCCTCCGGCTCAAGGCGCTCGTTGAGGCGCCCCAGGTAAGAGGCAATGGCGCCGTCGTAGCCGGCGGTATGTTCGAAGGCCTTCACCGCCAGGTCGAAACGCAGCCCGAAGTCCAGGGCTTCCTGCTCCCGAAGCATGTTCAGCACCCGGTCGTAGTCGGCCGGATCGGTCACCACGGCGACGCCGTCGTGGTTCTTCGCCGCCGCCCGCACCATGGCCGGTCCACCGATGTCGATGTTCTCCACCGCATCGGCAAATGTACAGTCCGGTTGCGCCACGGCCGCCTCGAATGGATACAGGTTGACCACCAGCAGGTCGATGGGCGCGATACCGTGCTCGTCCATGACCGGTTCGTCGGTGCCGCGCCGCCCGAGCAGCCCCCCGTGCACGCTCGGGTGCAGCGTCTTCACGCGCCCGGCCATGATCTCCGGAAAGCCGGTCACGTCGGAGACGTCCTGCACATCCAGGCCGTCTTCACGCAGTGCACGCGCCGTGCCCCCGGTGGAGACCAGCTCCACGCCCCGCTCTGCGAGGGCCCGGGCGAACGCGATGATACCGGTCTTGTCGGAGACGCTGATCAGTGCACGGCGAACGGGGCGGAGACTGGAATCAGTCATGATGCGCGGTAACCTCGCGGATTTGGGGTGAAAGCGGGGCGCTAGTATAACGAATCGGGCCGCATGGGCTCAGGTCTGGATGTCGTACTGGAGCAGCTTCTTGCGCAGGGTACCGCGATTGACACCCAGCAGCCTGGCAGCGCGCGTCTGGTTGCCCTGACAGTGATCGAGCACGGCGCGCAGCAGGGGTGGCTCCACCTCCGCAAGCACCAGGGCATGGATGTCCGTGCAGTCGTGACCGTCCAGCTGGCGCAGGTAGTCGCGCACTGCCGTATCCACGCAGGCCCGTATCGGACCGACTCCGGCGTCCTCCTCGGCGTGGGTGTCGGTCTGCTGCAATCGACTGACCTGCTCGCTCATTGCGTCCTTATCCTGGATTCTGTGCCGCGACCAGCCGGGCGCGCCCGGTGACAAGAGGGACAGCATGATACCCCAAACCCCCCAACCGAGAAATGCCGGATGGCCCACGGGGCGGGAGTCAGCGGAGTTGGAACAAGTACTGCCGTGCGCCGCTGCCCGGGTCTTCCAGGACCAGCCTGACACGGACCGGGATGTCCGGTGGCATCCCCTCCTGCCACCGGTCGGCGTACTCCGCATCGCCGAGATAGTCGCTCGGGTGGAACCACCGCTCCCCGGCGACATCCTGATTATCATTCAACAAGGATAGCTGGAGCAAAGGAAAGGGCTGCCGGAAATCCGCTTCATTGACCAGCGACGCGGTGACCACCAGGGCACCATCACGCTCGGGATGGTCGCTGACCTGCCCGCGAACGAGACGCAGGCTGTCCCGGTCCCGGGGCAGCGGCAACTCACACCGGGCGACGGTGCACAGGGCCTCCACGGCGGGTCGCCAGCGGGGGTCGGCCGCCAGCGTGTCACGCTGCACGTAGGCCGCCTGCAGGCCGAGCACGAGGCCAAGCAGGGCGATGCCGGCCAGCCACAGCCCCCGGGAGCGCCGGCGGCGCGAGGCATCGTCCGCGGCGGCTTCGAGCTCGAGACGGGCGAGTTCCTGCCAGTCATCGGCCAGGCGTGCGGCCGCGTGCGGATCCAGCTGAAGGGAGGAGCGCCCGTCACGGCCGGGGACAACCGCCACGGGCCCGGACACCCAGTCGATCTGACGACGGGGCCGGAAAACGGGCCGTTGCGAAACCGGCTCGGGTTCCGGCTCGGGTTCCGGCTCGGGTTCCGGCTCGGGTTCCGGCTCGGGTTCCGGCTCGGGTTCCGGCTCGGGTTCCGGCTCGGGTTCCGGTTCCGGTTCCGGTTCCGGTTCCGGTTCCGGTTCCGGTTCCGGTTCCGGTTCCGGTTCCGGTTCCGGTTCCGGTTCCGGTTCCGGTTCGGGCTCGGGCTCGGGCTCGGGCTCGGGCATGGCATCAGCGAGCCTGTCGGGGAGGTCCATGGCAAGGCGGCGGCGGGCATCGAAGGTCTGCAGGCAATACCCGCACTGCACCA